>JAIMBL010000336.1 GCA_023511615.1 Leptolyngbyaceae cyanobacterium HOT.MB2.61 | reverse complement strand
CCCTTCCCCCTCGGCATCAATCTCGGCAAATCCAAAATCACTCCACTGCAAGAAGCTGCTGAAGACTATTTGGATAGCTTTCGGTTGTTGCAAGATTGGGGGGATTATTTTGTGGTGAATGTGAGTTCGCCCAACACGCCGGGGTTGCGATCGCTCCAGGCTAGGGAAAACTTGAAACCTATCCTCCATGCCCTCCAGCAAGAAAATCAGCAGCAAAAGCCTTTACTGATCAAGATTGCCCCTGATCTGGAATGGGAGGATATTGCCGCTGTCGTTGACCTGGCCCAGAAACACCATCTGGCAGGCATCATTGCCACTAACACCACAATTTCCCGCGACGGACTCAAAACCCAGTGGATTGGTGCCACGGGAAAAACAATTCAGGAAGAAGCGGGTGGCATCAGCGGGGCACCCCTGCGCCAGCGTTCCACTGAGGTTATTCACTTTATTTACAAAGAAACTCAGGGCAAGTTACCCATCATTGGTGTCGGTGGCATCTTCACGGCTGAGGATGCCTGGGAAAAGATCACCGCCGGAGCCAGCCTGATTCAGGTTTACACAGGCTGGATCTACGAAGGCCCCTGGATGGTGCGCCGGATTTTGAGCGGGCTGGTTGAGAAGATGCAGGAACAGGGCTTAGCGTCCATTTCCCAGGCGGTTGGAAGAAATTAGGGGGATAGCGCGATAGCAGTCGCGAATTGCCTCAGAAAAACGAGAGTTGTGAAAGCCTTCCCCGATGGGAAAGGTCTTTCACAATCCAAACAGGATTGCTATAGTCGTCTGACGAGCTGTCGAAACTACAGGTTCTCAGATGTAATTGCTATGTGTCGAAATTGTTGTAGCGCCTCGTTCAGTTTCTCTTCAATCATTGAAATACGTTGATTCTGTTGAAGAATAACTTGCTCCAATCGGTCAATCCTCTGTATGATTGATGGTTCGTTATCTGAACTTTTATTAGTCCCGTTAAATGCATTTACAACAGTCTCCCAACTTTTTCGACTAAGCTTGACGCCATGATCTCGTAAGTAACGATAGGCTCTATCGCAACTACCAAAATGGGTTCTGAGTAATTCTTTTGTCCAGTAAGTTTCACCGTAGGAATGGAGTTCATTCAAAGCCAAAATATTTGTGGTGGCCGGGGAAATGGATTTTAGGGAATATGATGACCCTGATTGGGCGATTTCGTTTTCTGCCTCAGCTTTTGCATAGGCATAGCCTGTACGCAGAGCAGCTTCTGCAATTTGGACGGTATTGTTGGACAATTCTTGTCCCAACTCGCGCATTTGACTGATGCCCTGTTTGACCTGATTCAACTGGTTAGCAGTAGTTTTTAGAGATTCTGTTAATTTACCCATTTGGCTTATTTATCTAGCAATTTGCGACCGATATTGGAGGGCGTTTCTTGAGTCCAATCCTCGCAGTCTATTTTCTGCGGCTTATGTGGGAATAAAGTACTGATGTCAGTGTTTAAGAGTCGATGGGCTGCTTGAATTAAGAGCTGGAAGCGATGGATAATGCGGAAAGGATCATTATCACCTTTAACTTCTTCATAAACGCTCTCAAATTCTCCTAGCAACTTATTAGTTGCATTAATTTGATGAGTTAGATTATTAACTTGAATTTCAAGATCATTGCCCCATTTCTCTAACTGCTTACGAATCTCAACATTATCAAGGAGCAACCTTTGGAGCTCTTGTTTTTCCTGATTGAGTTTCTCCAGGCTACTTCTGGACTGTTGAAGATTTTGTCTTAGAGTTACAAGATCTTTTTTTGCTTCAGTTTGGCGTCGCACCAGTTGACCGCGGCTGATACTTAAACTTCGATATTCCCTGCGAAGCTCGTGGTAAGCAGTCTCTAACTTTTCGCGGTCAAGTGTTTGGGGGTGAAGCGGAAATTCACTAACGCTTCTATACTCTTTGTATTCCTTGTAGTTCGCCATCCCTATCCTTTTGTCTCACTCAAAATCTGGGATTAATACTTCAGTTGTAACTTGTTGCCGTATCAAATTAAAGCAGAAGGAGTGAAGAAATGATAAAGCGTGAGAAGACTACAAAGTGCACTTCTTACAGCCAGTTTCAAATGCATAAACCACACTTCAGCCTCTAGCCCCTAGCCCCTTAAAACCAGCTTCTAGCCCCTCAAAGTGTGGTTAACTCAACTGAAAACCCCTGTAAATTCAGATCCTGATCTCGCAATTGTAAATCTAATGAAGAGCCCAGCGGGAGTGGTCACAAATGAACTGAAGAAAATGAATTGAGAAAAAATCCACCAGGGGTGAGACCAGCGTATCTATCAAAATGCAGCGGCGGAAGCTCAACTAGATTGAGAACCTTTTTTCAGTGGGTCTTCATGTCCTGAAGCTCAAACTGAAAACCCTATACTGGGACCTTCCCGAAATTCTACTGTTTTCGGTCTATGGTCTAAATGTCAGGGGGTTGGGTTTCCCAGCTCTGCCAAGATTCATTAGGAGCGTTTCCAATTTTGATGGACCCTATTTCTGAAGCAACCCAACCAATTGAACCCGCCAACGTGGCAACTGTTGCCCTGGACAGCCCAGCCGCGGGGCCGAAATCAACCACTTCTTTGAAGCGGAGACACTCTCCCCTGGCCTCGGCTGAGTACCAGATTGCTACCCTGAATAACCTGGATCTTTCCCAGACACCCCACCAGGGTGATTTTGCTGAAACGCTCTCAGCCCATGACTGGCAGCAGTTGAAGCCTGCAAAGTTAGAAATCTTTCAGATCAATGTTGGCAAGCTGTGCAATATGACCTGTCGCCATTGCCATGTGGATGCGGGACCCGATCGCCGCGAAATTATGGATCGGGATACGATTGACGCCTGCCTGCGTGCCCTTGACCAGACTGAAGTGCACACGGTTGATATTACAGGCGGTGCCCCTGAGCTTAACCCCCATTTTCGTTACCTGGTTGAGCAATGTGTGCTGCGGGGAAAACACGTCATCGATCGCTGCAACCTTACTGTTTTGCTGCTGCCAGGAATGCAAGATCTCCCTGAATGGTTTGCGGCCCACGGGGTCGAACTGGTTTGTTCCCTGCCCCATTACCGTCGGCGCAATACCGATGCTCAAAGGGGCGATGGCACCTTTGAGAAATCAATTGAAGTGCTGCAACGGTTAAACACCGTGGGCTATGGTCAGGGCGATCCCAGACGGCGGCTAACTTTAATGAGCAACCCGGTTGGGGCGTTTCTCTCCAGCAACCAGGCAAAACTGGAACAGGAGTGGAAGGCGGGTTTACAGAAGAATTTTGGAATTAGGTTCGATCGCCTGATTACCCTCAACAACATGCCCATTTCTCGCTATCTGGAATGGCTGGAGCAGTCGGGGAATTTACAGTCTTACATGGAACTGCTGGTGAATGCCTTCAACCCCGCCACGGTTTCTGGCTTGATGTGCCGCAATACTCTTTCCATTTCCTGGGATGGCCGGTTGTTTGACTGTGACTTTAACCAGATGCTGGAACTGGAAGTTCAACTGCCCCAGGGGGAGTATCCTCACATTCGAGATTTCGACCCCAAAATAATGGCTCAACGGGAGATTGTGACAGGAAGGCACTGCTTTGGCTGTACGGCAGGTACGGGAAGTTCTTGCGGTGGGGCGATCGCCTGAGAAAAGGATAGCAACGGATATTGCGACCAATTGGTTCGGTTTGGCGACTACCCAAATAGATACAAATCCAGATACCTTCGTAGTAGGCGTTATAGCTGTCGCCAGGTTGCTTAGGACACTGGGTTTAAGGGGGGGTGGGGGC
>JAIMBL010000335.1 GCA_023511615.1 Leptolyngbyaceae cyanobacterium HOT.MB2.61 | reverse complement strand
CGAATACCCAGGAAGTTGATGGGGGTTAAATTTTGAGGGTCTGCGACCCGTCAAAATTTTCCTGGCGGAACACTAGTCTAAACGCCAACAGGATTGATTTGCACCACGTCCCTCTCAGAGTAAAAGTTGACGTACAGATCATTGATTTATCCGGGTGACACTTCGCGAACTGGATATTGGTTTATTGAGAGTTGTTAGTTTTTAGTGAGGGTGTAGATCGGTGGAGGAATAAATAGGTGGGAAGGGGGAGTTTTGAGTTCTAAGTTTTGAGTTTCCCCCTCCCTCCTCCCCTGACTAACAACGAACGACCAACAACTAACAACTGATCCTTCCCTTTCCTTGCCCCCTGAATCTTTCCACCTGCTATAGAATTCAAAATCATTCCCTGCACTTAAGCTCAAGTAAACAGCCAGCAATGTTTAACGCCACAGAACTGCTCATCGAAGACTTCGTGAATAAGCTCAAAGAAGGTTACCGCCGTACCTATGGAGGCTGGAAGTCCGACTATGAAGATATCATTGCCTGGGTTGGCGGGATGGCAATGGAAAACATTGCGAATAGTGACGCGCTCTATCACAACGTTGAACATTCAATTCTTGTCACTCTGGTTGGGCAGGAAATTTTGCGTGGCAAACACATCCGGGAAGGGGGTGTTTCCTGTGAAGACTGGCTGCACTTTATTATTTCGCTGGTGTGCCACGATATTGGCTACGTTAAAGGGGTTTGCCGACAGGATCGGGATGGACTCTACGCCACTGGTAGGGATGGGACAATGGTTTCCCTGCCGCCTGGCTCCACCGATGCCGGGCTCACTCCCTACCATGTTGATCGGGCAAAGTTGTTTATCGATGAGCGATTTGGTGGGCACAAGCTGATTGATGCCGAGGTGATTAAACGCAATATTGAACTCACCCGGTTCCCTGTTCCCGCCGCTGAAGACCACCAGGACACGGTTAACTATCCTGCGCTCATCCGTGCCTCTGACCTGATTGGACAACTCAGCGACCCCCGCTATCTGAAAAAGATTAGTGCCCTCTTCTACGAGTTTGAAGAAACGGGTGTGAATAAGGCCCTTGGCTACCGGCACCCTGGTGACCTGCGTAAGAACTATCCCAAATTTTATTGGCACGGTGTTTTTCCCTATATAAAGAACGCACTCTACTATCTGTCTCTTACCCAACAGGGTAAGCAGATTATTGCCAACCTGTATTCCAATGTGTTTGTGGTAGAGCATGAGAAACCGCAGGAGTGAGAGGTCAGAAGCCAGGAGGCAGGAGGTAGGGGCTAGAAGGGGCTAGGGGCTGGGGAGCAGATGTTGGAGACAATTCAGAACTCAAAACTCAAAACTCCTCCATCCCCTCACACTTCGCGCCTCTCCTCTCACTTAACCAACAACTGCCCTCTCCCCTTTCCCTGCTATAGAATGATCCTCTAACCCCATAGTCCCATCCCTTCCTATGAACTGGTGGCAACGACTGAAGAAAAACAATCTGGCGCGGTTCGGAGCGCTGCTGTTACTGGTGTTTTATCTGGCAGTGATTTTTGCCGAGTTTGTCGCTCCCTATGACCCCTATGCATCTCAACCAGATGGGGCCTTATTGCCACCGACGCAAATCTACTGGCGGGACCAGTCTGGGCAGTGGATTGGTCCCCATGTTTACCCTACGACTCTGGGGCCAGTGGACTTGCAGACGGGCGATCGCAAGCTCATTGTTGATCGCGACCAACCCTCCCCCATCCGACTCTTGGTTCAAGGAGACGAGTATCGCATCCTTCAGATCAAGCTTCCCCTGCCAACCCAGTTTTCCTTAACCGATCCTAAATTCGATGAAGTAGAGCTTTTTCCCGGTATCCCCGGCAATCTTCACCTGTTTGGCACCACTGGACCTGGTAAATTCAATCTGCTCGGCACTGATGAGCAGGCACGGGACCAGTTCAGCCGTCTGGTGTACGGTGGACGCATCAGCCTCAGCATTGGTCTGGTTGGAATTGCCATCTCCTTTCCTTTAGGAATGCTGGTGGGTGGCATCTCTGGCTACTTTGGTGGCTGGATTGATAATGTCTTGATGCGTCTGGTGGAAGTGCTGATGACCATTCCCAGCATCTACCTGCTGGTGGCATTGGCGGCAGTCTTACCACCCGGTCTTAGCAGCGCCCAGCGGTTTCTGCTGATCATCCTGATTACTTCCTTCATTAGCTGGGCAGCCCTGGCACGTGTGATTCGGGGACAGGTGCTTTCTTTGAAAGAACAAGAATTCGTGCAAGCAGCACAGGCGATGGGGGGCAGGTCGCTTTACATCATCATTCGCCACATTCTGCCACAGACCCTAACCTACGTCATTATTTCAGCTACGCTGGCAATTCCCAGCTTTATTGTGGCGGAGTCGGTTCTGAGCTTAATCGGGCTTGGCATTCAACAGCCCGATCCTTCCTGGGGAAATATGCTCTCACTGGCTACAAATGCGTCAATTCTGGTACTCCAACCCTGGCTGATCTGGCCTCCCGCAATCTTGATTATTCTGACTGTGCTGGCCTTCAACCTCCTGGGTGATGGCTTGCGAGATGCTTTAGACCCTCGTAGTTTGCAACGGTGAAGGTGGTTTTGCCAGCTTGTCGGTGCAGAATAAGGTTAAACGATGGGGGCTTGTGGTGTTAGCTGTAAATGACGGGCGGCAGGCATGACTGGAAGAGCGTAGCAATATCACGTAAAGTGATGAAATGGGGAACCGGGTGTAACATTTTTAAGGTCTGTCCAGTCCAAACCTGAATGAGCAACGAAAATTATCTCAATCATCCCAACTTCGGCTTGCTGTTCAGGGTATGTTTGGTCGATGAAAGTCGAGAGTTGTTCACGACCCTCTATGCACAGCGGCTGTTTTTCCTGGTTGCAAATGGGAAGGATGGGCTGGAGTTTGAGCCGATCACTCGAACGGATGCCCGGATTTTGGTAGAAAGTCGGCTGCGATCGCTGCGCCGCCTAGGTCAATATTTGGACTACGATCGCCTCCATGTGGTTTATAAACAAACATTTCAATGACGCCGTTTTCTAAACTTAGGGGTACAATTCCAGAGCGCATTGCGGAAATTCGTCGAACCCTGCCCCAGTCTGTGCGGTTGATTGCGGTGACTAAGCAAGTTTCGGTCGGTGCAATGCGCGAAGCCTACAATGCTGGAATCCGTGACTTTGGCGAAAGCCGGGTACAGGAAGCGGAAGCAAAGCAAGCGCAACTTCAAGACCTGACCAATGTCACCTGGCATTTAATTGGACATTTACAAACTAACAAAGCACAAAAAGCATTAGAGCAGTTTGAGTGGATTCATTCAGTTGATAGCCTAAAGCTAGCTCAAAGGTTGAATCGGTTAGCAGAACAACTACCGCGAAAACCACAGATTTTATTGCAGGTTAAACTGCTGCCGGACCCCAACAAGTATGGTTGGTCAGCTTCTGGTTTGCTTAAGGATCTGCCCGAATTGAATCGCTGTGAGTTCCTCAATATCGAGGGCTTGATGACGATTACACCCCTGGGTTTAACTGATCCGGAAGTACTTGCTGTGTTTCAAGAAACGCGCGAACTTGCTAACAAAATCACCAGACAAAGTTGGCCCCACATCCGGATGAATCAGCTCTCAATGGGAATGTCAAATGATTACGAGCTGGCTGTCAAAGCAGGGGCAACAATGATACGTCTGGGGCGCGTTTTGTTTGGCGATCGCCCGAATTAGCACCGGATTGAGCACTAAAGACCGTCTCATAGAATAATGGCAATCGGTCGAGGAGAACCTTTAGATATTATTAAATATCTAAAGTGGAAATTTTTTTTGGAGTGTTGCTG
>JAIMBL010000334.1 GCA_023511615.1 Leptolyngbyaceae cyanobacterium HOT.MB2.61 | reverse complement strand
AGTTCCAGCGAGTTTCAAGATGTAACCATCAACCTTCTCAAAGCTCGTGAAATACTTTTTCAGCAAGCCCTAGTTAGCAAACTCACTATTGAGTCGCTTCAGGTGATGGGTGATGGAATGGGCGATCCCTTCCCGTCTGGCATCATTCCCTTCAATTCCCGGTGCCAGTTCCACCACAATGGACAGAAATTCATTGCGGTTCTGATCCTCTTCGACCTGCATCACAAATTTGCCCGTCACCCATTCGCAGATTGGCATTTGCTCCAAACCCACCGTGATATTTTCGGGATAAATGTTTGCACCAAAGTAGGAAATGGTGAAGTGCGATCGCCCAAACACGTATACAAAGGGCAGAGAACGAATCCCTCGTCGTTCCGATCGGGGGAATGGGCTGGACAATGTGTTAACAGGGTCAAATCCCCTATCTGCCAAAAATTTCAGCATCCTATCAAAGGGAATGATTCCACCCTGGTCTGAAATGTGATAACGCACCAGGGGAATGCCATTATTGCCAGAAAACAGTAGTGTCCCTTCCTGCACTTCAAAAAAACGTACCCCCGGATCGTACTGCACCAGTGTTGGTAAACGGGATTCGCCAAACAACTCGCGGGCGACCTCTGGATTTTCTGCCAGCCAGCGACGGATGCAGATACTGAGCGGCGTTTCAGTTCCCAGAACGCCTGCATCAGCAGTGCCATAGAGGGAGGCAAAGTCATAACAGGGATAGCTGGAGCCTATCCGAGAACCGACGAGCGATCGCCACTCTTCACTAAACACCTCCCCTGCCATAACCAGCTTTATGCCGTAGTTCGGCCAGGGAATGCCTTCAGCGATGCCAGTATCAATCACATCCTTAAGGAACGGTGGGTAACCCAATAGTACCGTCTGGTCAAACAGGGGGGCCAGCTCTCTTACCACGCGCAAAATTTCAACCTTGTTGTTACCCGGAGTGATGACGGTAATCGGATAGCCCTTACTGGCCAGGTGGCGACAGCAACTGGCGGTAAACATCCCGCCAACCCAGGTTCCCAATGCAAAACAGACAACAGCTAAAGTTCGCCGCTGGTCGGCCCAGAAGCTGTCGTGAAACACCTGCTCAAACCGGGTGGCAATTTGAAATTCATCGATCAGCGATCGCAACCAGAACGCAGGCTGCCCTGTGGAGCCCGATGAAACCGCAACCATATCGCAGGTTTCTAACTGCCCGTAGCGGCATAGTTGCGCCAGTGAGTAGTGCTGCAAATAGTTTTGCTTCGTTGTCAGCGGAATCTGCTGAAAATCAGCAAATGTTCTGATCGAGGCTGGATCAATTCCCTGGTTTTTGAGAAAAAGCTGGTAGGCCGGAACGCTCGCTGTCACCTGGCGGAACAATTTCAACACCTGCATTTCTACATTGATTTCCGAATCGCTTAACAGCCCATCCAGGGGAGTCGCTAGAAAGGATTGGAAGGCCATTAAAATCTGCTGTGGTCGTGTTTTGTGCATATTCCCCTGGAGGTCATAATCAAACGCAAACTGGAGTAGCAGAATTTCCCCACCACTCCAGCCAATGTGTAGACATAGCGTTGCTGAATCTGGGGATGAAAAAGGTGCTGGATGCTTGAAACTTCATTTCAATTCATCCTGCTTTTCAGCAACGCCAGATGTGCAGATTGCCAATCTAAAGGCGATCGTACTTCAGTTCTCCAAAATTGCGGCTTAATTCTGAAAACCATATTAAGCTTTATTAGGCAAGGATTGCCTCCTCTCCACTATTTTTAACCCTATGACCGAGCCACGCATCCTGATCTGGTTCCGCAATGACCTGCGATCGCACGACCATGAGCCGTTGCATCAGGCTGCTGAAATTGCTTCAGTACTCATTCCGCTCTACTGTTTTGACCCGCGCCAATTTGGGCAAACATCCTTTGGATTTCCTAAAACAGGAGCATTTCGGGCACAGTTTTTGCTGGAGAGCGTAGCGGATTTGCGACGATCGCTCCGCTCTCTCGGTAATGATCTGATCATTCGTCACGGTAAACCAGAAGTTATAATTCCCGAACTGATCAGGCAGTTTGAAATAACATCCGTTTACTATTTCTCAGAAGTCACTGCCGAAGAAGTTGCGGTTGAAACTATCCTTAAGGCTGCTCTCCAACCGTTCGGTGTCATCCTCCATTCTTTTTGGGGACATACCCTCTACCATCCGGATAATTTACCCTTCAAAATTCAGCAACTTCCTGAACTGTTCACCCATTTTCGTAAGCAAGTCGAAAAGGAATCCAAGGTCAATCCCGCACTGCCTGTGCCTCCCAAATTACCGCCTCTACCAAGCACCATTGAACCCGGTGAACTGCCCCACCTGTCAGACTTTGGACTAGAACTACCAGAGTTCGATCCCCGTGCTGTTTTATCCTTCAAGGGTGGTGAAACTGAAGCTCTGAAGCGGCTTGACCATTATTTCTGGAAACAGGATGGCTTGCGAGTCTATAAGGAAACTCGGAATGGCATGGTGGGTGCTGACTATTCTTCAAAATTTTCACCCTGGTTGGCATTGGGTTGTATTTCTCCTCGCTACATTGATGAGCAGGTGCAGCAGTATGAAGACGTGCGGATCAAAAATGATTCCACCTATTGGTTAATTTTTGAGTTGCTGTGGCGAGACTATTTCCGCTTTATTGCGGCCAAGCATGGCAACAAGATCTTCTTTCCTGAAGGATTGCAAGGGATTGAAATTCCCTGGAAGCAGGACTGGGAAAGGTTTGATCTCTGGCGTACAGGCAAGACTGGATTCCCTCTAGTGGATGCCAACATGCGAGAACTGGCAGCAACAGGTTTTATGTCTAACCGGGGCAGACAAAACGTTGCCAGCTTTTTGACCAAAAATCTGGGTATTGACTGGCGCATGGGTGCAGAGTGGTTTGAGTCGCTGTTGATTGACCATGACGTGTGCAGTAATTATGGCAATTGGAACTATACTGCCGGAGTTGGTAATGATGCGCGTGGTTTTCGGTTTTTCAATATTCTGAAGCAATCGAAGGATTACGACCCAGATGGCAAATATGTGAAACATTGGCTGCCAGAGCTGGCAAACCTGCCTGTTGGAAAAGTCCATGAGCCCTGGAAACTGTTGCCAGTAGAACAACAACGCTTCGGTGTAGAAATTGGAGTAGATTATCCCTACCCAATAGTAGATTTGTTTCAATCAGCGGAAGCCAATGAAAAAGTATACAATGCAGCATTAAAGAAACCGTTATCCAAGAAGCGATCGTGCTAATCATTTAAGATTGCAGCAACAGAGATAAAAACATCTGGAAATGCCAATGGTTGAATTGTGCCTTCAGTCAGGATAGTTTTCGATGTATACTCCCCGTTGCGGGGATTTCGAAAAATAATCAGTTCCGGTGTTTTTAGATTAACAACCCAATATTCAGGAATTCCTGCTTCTGCATAGATTTTAGTTTTAACCTCAAGATCCTTCTCCAGACTGGATTGAGCGTACTCAATTAACTAAAAAATGTTCTCAGGGTAGGGGTGGTGTGATCGGTATTCCCGCCCCAACCGTTGAACGATCGCAATATCAGGTTCTGGTTCTGAGTTGTTTGATAAAGTAACTGGCTTGGCCTGGCGAATTTTGGCGCGATCGCCCAGTAACCTTGACAAATACTCACCCGCTTCATCGCTTGAATAAGCGTGAGTTTCCTCTTCGGGTGCCATTTCAACAATTTCTCCCTTTAACAGTTCAACCCGGCGATCGTCCAAAATTCCCGCCTCAATCATGCGGTGGTATTCATTCAGAGTCCATTTAGGGCTTGCTGAAAGAAGCAGCAAAGGTTTACTGTGCCTAGTTTTCAAGCGGGATCAAGTCTGCTAAAGTGCAAGGAAAAAGTGTAACCCCT
>JAIMBL010000333.1 GCA_023511615.1 Leptolyngbyaceae cyanobacterium HOT.MB2.61 | reverse complement strand
GCACTTTAGCAGACTTGATCCCGCTTGAAAACTAGGCACAGTAAACCTTTGCTGCTTTTTTCAGCAAGCCCTACTTACCAAATCAAAACGGCTCTCCTGAGAGTTTGGTGATAAACGACGCTTATCACCAAAACAAAATCAATATTCCAGAGATTTTGTTTTAGATGAAAGAGTAGCGTAAACCACTCTTTCACTGGTAAGCCAGGAGAACTATCAAAACTGTTCCCGATTATAGGATTCACGGCTGATTCGATCTAGAGTAGTAAGCTTTCTTTTGTTTTGGGCGTTACGTTGCTTAACCTGCTTCAATAGGAAGCAGGGAAGTTTGAAAAGAAGTTATGCATGTCATTCCTGCGATCGACTTATTGGAAGGACGCTGTGTCAGGCTCTATCAGGGCAATTACGAACAGGCACAAACATTTGATGAAAACCCGGTGGCTGTTGCCCGCCAGTGGGCAGCGGAGGGAGCTTCGTGGATACATGTAGTGGATCTGGATGGAGCAAAAGCCGGACATCCTGTCAATTTATCGGCAATTGAGGCTATCGCCTGTGCAGTGGATGTACCTATACAGGTCGGAGGCGGGCTGCGCGATCGCCAGAGTGTCGTCGCGCTCCTCAATCGGGGTGTAAGGCGAATCATTCTGGGTACCGTTGCCGTTGAGCAGCCAAACCTGGTAAGCCAGCTCTGTGAAGAATTTCCAGGACAAATTGTGGTCGGAATTGATGCCCGCAATGGCAAAGTGGCAACGCGGGGTTGGGTAGAAACCTCTGAAGTGATGGCAACGGATCTGGCCCAGCAGATGGCAGCGCGTGGAGTGACAGCCATTATCTACACCGACATTCACCGAGATGGCACTCTCCAGGGGCCGAATCTGGAAGCCCTACGAGAACTGGCAAGCAACATCGATGTGCCAGTGATTGCCTCCGGTGGAGTCAGTTCACTGACCGATCTGTTTAATCTACTGGCACTGGAGCCAATGGGAGTGACAGGGGTGATTGTTGGCCGAGCCCTTTATGCTGGCAATATTTCGTTAAAGGAAGCGCTACGAGCTGTCGGGCCTGGACGGTGGCAGGATGTTCCCCCTGATTTTGGCTCTTCAGCATTCGCTTAGAATTTGTTAGGAGTGAACCACTAAGCGACTTCTTGCCAAATCACGGATCAACGGCAATCTGGAACGAATGTAGGTGCCAAAGATAGCGGTTTCTTCGTGATCGAGCGATCGCTGGTTTTTTAACTGTCCTAACAACCATTGCACCAGACTGGGGTCGTCAAGATTTAGCAGAATGTTAGACTGGGTGGTTTCTACCAGTGACCAGAGTTGGCGCAGCATCAGTGGTGACATGCAACCTCTTCTAGAGCTAGGAACAATTGGCAATTCATACCTTTCTAGGGTCAACCTTTCTAAGGTCAACCATAGCTAATGTAGCCAGGCATAGTCAGTGAACACACAAGTTGAAACAAGAGTTACAAATCGCTTAACTATCCGATTCATAACTTGATTTACATTTCATCTATGGTTCTGGGGATCGCTTAATCGGTGAGAAGTAGAGCCAATCATCAGATTTGAAGCAATCTTAATTTTTCTTCTTCGAGGACAATTTTGGTCGCAGAAGATTTTGGGGATTCGGCAGGATTTCTATGCCAGTTGTGCGGTGAAGTGATGGAGTGGAGTGGGAATTGGGAGAGTGGAGGAGCAGAGGAATTACCCATCTCCCTTACCTCCTATCCCCCTATTACCTCGCCACTTGCCTGCACTGACGGGTTAGGGTTTAGGGATCAACGGCCAGCGTATGCCTGGATTGGTTCTTTAATGAATCGAATATACAGGTGCTTGAAGGTGGACCGAAAGATGCGAGGAAGCCCAAAATCGATAGGCACTAAGGTCGTGGGAAGCAGCCAGTCATTGATTTGCAATTCCGACGGGTGTAGATGGGGGAAGTGGATATGGTTTAGTTCAGGACACAAACCCATTCGTTGAGAGGCCATCACCGTAGGAACGAGTGTGGGATCGACATTGAGGATGTCTAAAATGACTCGGTCCAGGGCAAAAACATTAGATGCCGCAGCCAGCAAGTTAAGCTGACGGGGATAGCCACCACTCGGCCCATTTCCTTCGTGTCCCCAAATGCCATCCAGAATCGTCAAGTCTGGATCAATCGCCCGTGCTGTTTCAACCAGCATGGTGCCAAAGCGATCGCGGTCCTTTCCAGCCTCTAAGTGCCACCAGGCTTTCATCTTGCCAGGTACACAGCCAAACAGGTTTTTCACACCCAGAGTCATTACTAGCTGCACGTGGGATTTTACCTTTGGAAGATTAATCACCACATCGGCATCCATTGCTTCCTTCGACAACAGCAAATGGTTAAACTCGTCGCTAACTGTTTCATAGCGCTTGCCGTGAAACTCAACAATGGGTAGATTCAAAGCTTCTGTCAGGGGTAGATAGCCATTGGCCTTTGCCACCCCCCTGGCACTCCCAAAGGCAGGACCGTCTCCCAAAAATGGTTTGCCGCCAGCTTCCTGCACCATTTGGGCAACGCAGTAAACAATCTCTGGACGAGTGACGCATTCCTGACCAGGACGTGCCCCCGTCAGCAGATTAGGCTTCAGCAACACGCGATCGCCCGGTTTCACAAAAGCTGCCATGCCTCCCATTGGCTCTAACAGAGTTTCCAGAGATTGGCGAAGGGAGGTGCGATCGTAAGACTGCGCACGAAGCAGGCTGACAGAGGGCTGATTCATGGAAACTCCGATTTTTTAGATTTCTCTTTATTTTCTTTTTAGATTTTTTCTCTCTTTAGATTTCTCTAAAGAACGTCGATAGACTTTAGCTTAACGGATCTTGAATGGCACTGAAACAAGCTCAGAACTAAAGTTCAGGCTCAAAGCTAAAGTCAGTTGAAACTGACTGAAACCCAGGTTTTTCAGGGTTTGAACCTGTTTTAACAGGTTTTCGCTTTGAGCCTGAGATTTATCTCAAGGCTCTTGAGTCAGTGCCATTCAACGGATCTTTATTTCCTGTGGAAAGCACCGTAGGGACGTTCCGCCTTTTCAAGCCTAGTCAGAACACTTCTGAATCTGGCCATTCTGTGACCAGGTGCTCCCATGGCATCTCGCTTTCAATTTCTGGCAGAGCACCTTATCTCGACAGAGGGCGGAATGGGAATCATTAGGTAGGATTGCTAGTGAATCGATCCCGCTAATCTGTTTTCTGGTTTGACAAGTTCCTTTTGTGCCTTGCGGATTTGAGGATTGGTAGTCATACCCAGCATCTCCACAGGCCAACTTTAATCTTTTACAGCTCTTTGCAGTAGTACACCAACCCACCGTTTTAGGTTTTGCCTGGTCTGGTTTTTGATGTGCGCCAACAGTTGTTGAAGAATTGTGATTGGCCGGTCCTGGGGAAGAAGGATTGGCTGAAGGTTTTGCACTTGCTATTCCTGCGCTGATGGTAACAGCAAGACTGATTGCCAATGAAGCCCAAACGGTTGTCTTCATGATTCTGTGCTCCAGTTTGAGTAGATAGGGAACTAGAACAGATTGGCTACAAAATCTGCTAAATCCATTCCGCCTCACAGTCTAGCCAGTCTCACGACCGAATGGTATTACTTTCGTGTGTACCTTTTGTGTCCATTTAAAGAGGGCAGTGGTCTGTTTATGTTCACACAATCCAGGCAATCAAAAATGAGCCTCTGATGGAGGCAAACGAGCCAGCGACCTGGCGGTTAATCTGATTTACATTTGGACTAATTACATCTGGACTAATTTTTTGTAAGTAGGTAGTGCTCCGTCAGGAAAATTTCGATGGGTCGCAGACCCTCAAAATTTAACCCCATCAACTTCCTGGGTATTCGCTAACCGTCAAATTCAATTTGACAGAGTACTAGACAC
>JAIMBL010000332.1 GCA_023511615.1 Leptolyngbyaceae cyanobacterium HOT.MB2.61 | reverse complement strand
CCCTTAAGCAATTGACTAACTACCTGGGCATGGATCAGTACACCTGCCATTTCTCCCAGGGGTGTGCGATGGTAATCTGCTTTTGCATTCTCGCCAACATATCCAACCAGGACAATTCGATCCTGGATCCAGGTCTGTAATTCAGCATCTGATCCCGTAAGAACATCAGTCAGTGAAACTTGCTGAGCCATCTGAGTAGACCGATAGGGAATCAGAATTTGATAACCCAGTGTGTCAACCGCAGATAACTGATATCCTCCGGTGTTGGGTTGAATCAGTTCAAATCGACTGGTATTAATCGAAATATGGCTCCCTGGCTCGTAGTGGTAGAGAGTTTCTGGTGGTAAAAAACGGCGCACAATTTGAAAGCTAAACGAGTAGGGCGTTGCACAGGGTGATTCACTGGCATCCATAACCAGTACATAGCGGCGAATGGAACGATCCGGATCGGGCACAAAGGCATCACTGAAGCCTAATCGTGACTGAGGAATTCCAGGTGCAGGTGGAATGGCTTGCACTCGATTGAAGTCCCCAATTCGGCACAGGACAACAGTGCGATCGCTGGTTTGCAGATGGTGTACCAGATCTTTCCAGCCCTCTTTCTGGGGAAAATCGCGGTAAATATCGAGCCCGATCACCCGCGGCTGAAACTTTTCTAATCTGGTTAACAGGTGATGAATGGTGCGATCGCTCAGTGGATCACCCAATTGCTGCACATCGCGATCGTTGACGGTCACAATCAGAAGACGCGAATCCAGGCCGGGACCTGCTTGCAGTTGTACCATTTGGTCATAAGCTGGTAACTCCAGTGGTTGCAGTATTCCCAACCAGCGTAAACCCATTGTCAGAAATGTCACTGCAACGCTGGTGCAAAATACAATTCGCAGGCATAACCAATCAAAACTGGCTGGTAGTTTTCTTGCCGGAACTGTTGCAGCGATTCGGTTCTGTTCCGGCTGTGCCGGGTTAATTGTGGGGGGCTCCCTATATCCCAACAATCCCTGCCAGTCCAGCGATGGGTCAACGGAATTCTGACAAAGTACAGGCAACCAGCTAGCACAGGGAAATTCTCCTTCCAGCCCTTGCAGTTGTTCTCGCGCCTGCCGTGCGGCCAGATGGAGTGGCTCTCCCTGCACTAGAGCCGTCAGGAAATATTTCAGAAATGTCTGGGCAACGGGGTCAGGAACAGGCTCTCGCATGACGATCAATCGGGGTAAATGCAGAGATTCCAGTTCTTGGGCCAGTCCCAGGCCATCGCAGGAGTTAAAGATTGCCAGTTGCAGTCCCTGGGCGATCGCCCGTCGCAGTCCATACTTCAGTTCCTCCAGCGTCAAACTCTCCTGAGGATTGAGATAAATCCGCCCTTGAGTGCCCTCGGTTCGACTGTGTCCAGCAAAAAATAGAATCTGCCAGGGTTGCTCCCAAAGCTGCCGGGTAATTTGCTGACGCGCGGGTTCTACCAGAAATGTCACGTCTGCATTCGGTAGCTGCTTCAGAATCTGGCGATCGTGTTCCACATTGATACCGATGCGATTGCCCAGGATGGCCAGGATTTTCACCTTCCCAGTGGATGGAATTGTTTTTGTCGTTCCAATCCGTTCGATGACCAGGGAACCCAGAGCAATTTCAGCCTGTGGGTAATGTTCCATCCAATTCCACAAATGCCAGGGTAGGTGACGGACTTTCTGATCTTGGGTACGAATGAATAGACGAACGGGATCATTTGGGTTCAGGTATTCTCGTAGCCGTTGATCGAGAGGACGAAATGACGGTGCATCCAGCCAGGTATTGAAGCGATCGCGTAATTGATTGGCAAATTTCTGACAGTCTTCTCGCCAGTTTACCGATCCCTCATAGCGAATCTCCAGAGGCATGATGCGGTTGGTCGTTCCCAAACGGCGATAAGCTTGCTGCCACTGTTCCAGCAGCCTGACCAACTCTGGCTCATTGGGCAGTGATGCCAGTTGCTCAATGAAGGGACGATCACCCTCTAAGCCAATCTCCAAAGCAACCCGAAATCCCTGCTGCTCCAGATCACCATCTAACTTCAGAACCACTAACTTGCCAGGTGTAAGCACACTAATTGTCCTCAAACATCCGCTGAAGCATGGCTTAAAGAACAAAGGTTTCCGTAATGCTCTGGGTACCAGATATTATTTGAATACTAAATTTTTCACCCAGCATTCCTTTGAATTTCAACTGAATGATTTCAGTATTGCGAGATTGGGCCTGCATTACAGCAACTCCTGCTTCATCCAGTACCAGAAGTTCCAATTCTGGCGGCAGACAGGTCTGGTTGCCCGTTGGAAAAAGCCTCACCCAGATATCCATACTCGACTCATCAACAGGCAACAGTCCCACCACAAGCGCCAGCGGTGCATCATCTGCCATGAGTTCTAAATCAATCAGTTTTCCGCGTGTGGTGGGCAGATCCAGCTCTTGCAATTGCTCACCACTTCGGAAGCTCCAGGCAGCTTGTGGTTGCCCCAATAGTTGATCAATTGTCTGCCATCCCATCTCCACCACACCCTGCAACCACGGCCGCAACTGCACGGGTTGAATGCTTGACTCCGCCTGTTCTGTTAAGTGCAAATAATCCAGCAACTCGTCCAGCGATCGCAGTTGTTGCAATGCAATCTCTGAACCCGTCATCGCAGGCACAAAGCCCAGTAAAGTTGCTTCACTGAGTTCCTGGTTGAATTGCACAGCCACATAGCCAAGGCGATCGCTCCTCACTTCCGGTGGCACATCGCAGCTTTCTGCCCCTGGCAACACTGGGCGACACTCCAGCTTGCCCCGATGCCGAATGACTAAATCTGCTGTATCCGCTAACGCCTGCATCGCCCCATTCCAGCTATCGCTGGCGGCTAAATCGGTCTCAATGCCAAACCAACTCAAGTAAGACTGCACCGCCAGTACCGCCAACGTATTCAGATAAACCTGTTTAGCCTTTTGCGGATTGGATTGCTGCTGGCGAAACTGGTCAGCAATCTGGTGAGCCTTTAAGATCAGTGGCATGGTGAACACAGCACTCTCTGGGGTAAACAGCATCATGGTTAAACTCTCCTTCCCAGGAGATCAGGATAAATAGGCTTTTAACTGTGGAGCAAACCGGATGAGACAACGCTGGTAAAAGCTACTCAGCGTCGGGATCGCAATCCCCAAATCGGTTGAAAGCTCCTGCCAGGAATAGCCTGCCAGTCGTTTGATCGCCAGAAACTGAAAGTTGGCCTCTGGGTGATGATCAATGTGCGATCGCTGGAATAAACCATCTGGATCTTCCTCCAAACATTGCAAAATCTGTTGAGAAGGCAGTGGTGCCAGTTGAGGGTTCACCTCACTGGGGTTGCTCCGATCCAAATCATCTAACGTTAAGCGCGTCATGCCTCTCGGTTGCATCCCAAAAACTTCCCGACTTGCCTCAATGAAAAACTGCCGATTGAGTAAAAAGTTTGCCCATTGCAGCACCTCTCCCCGATCAGGTTGATAGCGGTCAATCTTGTCGCAAATGTGGGCAAATAGTCGCTGCACCGCTTCGGCATAAATTTCCTCATAAAATCCCTGGAACTGCTCTCGTCGGGGGCGGGCAAGCTTACGAGATTGTTGGATCGCACTAATTAAGTGAGCCAGTGCCCGTTGTCGTTCTCGACTTTTGGGTGGTTGTTGCTGAGCTGCGATCGCGAGCTGTTTTAACTGGCAATCAATGACATCCGTAGATGCCTCATCGGGTTCATTCATAAGGGGGCAGAGTTGATGAATTCAGGTAGTGCTACCGATTTTCTCCAGAGCGCATCAGTAACCCTCATCAGGTTCTTGCATCCTGAAACCCATTTTTATGCAAAGGTGAGAAATTTGCTCAAAATTATCTGAAATAACTTAGGGCTTGCTGAAAAAAGCAGCAAAGGTTTACTGTGCCTAGTTTTCAAGCGGGATCAAGTCTGCTAAAGTGCA
>JAIMBL010000331.1 GCA_023511615.1 Leptolyngbyaceae cyanobacterium HOT.MB2.61 | reverse complement strand
AAATATCTTGCTCCCCTTCTCCCTACTTGGGAGAAGGGGCTGGGGGATGAGGGCTTTCTTTAAGTTGCACATCACGTTT
The DNA here is from genome assembly GCA_023511615.1 of Leptolyngbyaceae cyanobacterium HOT.MB2.61. Classification (GTDB taxonomy): domain Bacteria; phylum Cyanobacteriota; class Cyanobacteriia; order Leptolyngbyales; family Leptolyngbyaceae; genus Leptothermofonsia. Next base: position 3,884 of record JAIMBL010000331.1, on the reverse strand, counting down.
ATACGTTGCTTTTTTAGAGAAGACAATTCTAGTGCATTCAAACCAAATTCTGGCGGGACTTCCTGCTTCCACACAAAAAATTTACGGATACCCTCCCACTATTTCCTTAAGATTTCTTACTCAAAATCGTTATGACTATGATATAGTCGTAACAGTTCGTTATTAATCATCGCTTTAGTTGCAACCTTTGAACGCGGCGAAGCTGATGATTCGGTTCACTAACAACATTGTTCTCTAACCACTAGGCGCACTCACGACAAGGAGGCTACTACGCTCATGCATCAAGAAGGATGTCTGCGAGTCGGACAAGCGGCTCCCGATTTCACGGCAACCGCTGTTGTCGATCAGGAGTTCAAAGAAATCAAACTGTCCGACTATCGCGGTAAGTACGTCGTTCTCTTTTTCTACCCCCTTGACTTTACCTTCGTTTGTCCTACCGAAATCACGGCATTTAGCGATCGCTATGATGAGTTCAAGTCTCTGAACACCGAAATCCTGGGTGTATCTGTTGATAGCGTATTTTCTCACCTCGCCTGGATTCAAACCGATCGCAAATCTGGTGGTGTTGGCGACCTGAACTATCCTCTGGTTGCTGACATTAAAAAAGAAATTAGTGCAGCCTACAACGTCCTGGTACCCGAAGAAGGAATTGCCCTGCGTGGACTGTTCATTATTGACAAGGATGGTATCATCCAGCACGCAACCATCAATAATCTTGCCTTTGGCCGTAGTGTGGACGAAACCCTGCGCACCCTGCAGGCTATCCAGTACGTCCAATCTCACCCCGATGAAGTTTGTCCTGCTGGCTGGAAGCCCGGTGAAAAAACCATGAATCCAGACCCCGTCAAGTCCAAGGAATACTTCGCGGCGGTATAGCGTTTTTTCAACGGTATAGAATCAGCTATTTGTAGCCTGATTTCCGGGAATTGATATTAGTGTGTAGGGTAAGTGATGCTTGCCCTACATTTTTTATACGAGAACCAAAATATTGGACTTTATACTGATACCATTTTGGATTTTGGATTTTAGATTTTGGATTGTGAAATCTTTGCAATCGCTGGTCTCGCCAATCGATCTGCCAAATTCGCAATTTAAATTGGAATGAAGAGCAAAATTTGGAATGAAAAGCAAAATGGTGGAGAATCGCTCCACCATTAATAATAGAAGAGTTAGCAATGAATAGTATTGAATAAAGACTGGTTTAAGACTGGCAGGCAACGCCCACCTTGCAATATATCTGAACTACTCGCGACGACCGTCATGGGATGTGGCGTCCTGCATCAGACAACGTTCCAGAAGCTCAATCGAATGGAACCGCCAAAACACACCAGGATTGAGAAGTGTCTTGACAGAGGGATCAAAGACAGGCTGGTTGAGGTATTTCCAGATGGGAAACTGAATTTTCTTGAACTGTAAGAACATAGGAGGACTTCCAACGAGCAGGGTCGGGCAACATCAACCACGATCCAATTATTGCTACAGCAGTTGAGCGATGATAGGAGCAGAGGGGACACCCAGATATACGCCTATCATTCGTCCTGATCCGTAGAAAATTGGTTCCCCGGTTGGTGGTCTGCCAGTACAACAATGGCAGAATCTTGTTCAAATCCCCTGGTAAGGATTGCGGAATCTCTCCATCTCCCTAAATTACGGGATCTGTAATTCTATGGAGGCGGTGACTGAATGATTACTCTCTGTACGCGTGCGGCTGTGGGCTCCTGCGCGTGCGGCAGTAACTATTCAAACGGATTTAATGTTGCACCTGTAGCCTTTCTAAGGCGCGAGAATTCGATAATTCCAGTATCTTCTGTAGGGGCGAACGACTATCAACCCTTCCGGGGCTAAACTTCCGACTTTATTCATCCGCCATCCTAAGCGACGGTTTCTAATCCTTGCGAAGTTGCCTGGGCAGATGGCACCAGGATCCAACCTTCCAGTCTCAGCTTTTGGTAGGTGGCCCAACCTTTCGAGCCCTTGGGAACCTGGTAATCGGGAACAGCGTACTGGGGAAAGCAGGTATAAGGACGCCAATGTTCGTGGGAAGCCATGCGCAGGTGTAAGATTTTGGTTCCATCCGCTCCCAGCCTGGGTAGCCAACACATTTCTTTTTGCATTAGATGCCTCTCTTTTGTAAGCTTTGATCTGAATCTTGACAAATCCATCAGTTTTATGCATTCCCCGTTGGGGTACCTTTGATGGGGACGATGAAGGTTTTGTAAATCTCTGCAACTTTGGCAGTGAACAGGTGATGTGCGGCTGAGAGAAAGATAGGTGAATATCAAAGGGAATTTTGGCGATCGCCGAATGACTGTGTGTTTCTGCTGCTTATGGCTACTCGCTGCTCGTTTAAGGTCATTGGGCTTTCTGATTGAGACTTTTCTGTTCAATCGAGCGATCGAATTCAAGCCCACAGATTCAATGACTTAACAGAGTCAATGACTTAGGAGAAGGAAGGGATTGCGGCGTTGCTGAAAAACAGTAAGTAGCTGGGTGCAATTAAATTATTAAAGATGGTTTTGGGGCTGGAGGGGGCGAAACCCTCTGCCTGGGGGCAACGCCCCACTCCCCTTTCTTCCAATTAATTATGTCTATCTACTTATGAATTGCTGCATCGAGCAGGGGGCACCGCTGGGCGGCGATCGCTCGCTGGTTCAGTGGCTCGTTGGATTTGTTCATCCAATGCATCAACCCTGGCCAACCCCATCTATGAATTTAACCAGGAAATTTAACCAGGCTGCTAAAAATCACAACCCTTATCTTATTCTCACCCAACTGAGCAAACTTCTCTGCAAAAACTGACTACTGCTTGAATTTTTTCGGAAGAAACCTCTGAGGTTTTGGCAAGAGGTGAAGAGATGGGGCGGGGGTGATAGGGTGATAAAGTAATATGTCTTGACTTCATCACTCCCCCCCCTTTCTAACAACCAACCACCACCAACTAACAACTCTCCTCCCTCCCATGTCTCCTCCCTCCACTTCCTCCCTGCGCGAACAACAGCATCCTGCCATTCGGCAACTGGCCAATGGTATTGAAGCTGTGTGGCAGCGTCATCTCGACCTGTCACCCTATCCCCTACCAGCAGAACTGGGTTACGTGGAAGGGCGATTAGAGGGGGAAAAACTCACAATTGAAAACCGTTGTTACCAGACTCCCCAGTTTCGTAAGCTGCATTTGGAACTGGCCAGGGTTGGAACGTCGTTAGATATTCTGCACTGTGTCATGTTTCCCAGGGCCGACTACGCTCTGCCCATGTTTGGAACCGACATTGTGGGTGGGCGAGGCCAAATCAGTGCGGCGATCGCCGATCTGTCTCCCACCAGTCGCGATCGCACCCTACCCATGGAATATCAGCAGTCGTTAGCAGCACTTCCTTCTATTCCATTTTCGCAACCACGGGATTTGCCACCCTGGGGCGATATCTTCTCGGAGTTTTGTTTGTTTATTCGCCCAGGGAGTGAGTCTGAAGAAGTAGCCTTTGTTAAGCGAGTGTTTGAGTTTCTGGAGATTCATTGCCAGCGGGCGATCGCGACTCAACCAACCCCCGAAAACCGGGCGGAAATCCTGACAGGGCAGCACTACTATTGCACTAAACAACAACAAAACGATAAAACTCGTCGCGTTCTTGAAAAAGCATTTGGTGTAGATTGGGCTAATCATTACATGACAACGGTGCTGTTTGATTTCGGGTAAACCTGACAAGGTAATGATGCACGGCACTAACTGCCATCATTAACAACTCCAAAATCATTACAATCTGAGGGCGTTGCTATACCATTTTGGATTTTGAATTTTAGATTTTAGATTGGAAAATGGTTGCAATCGCTGGTTTCGTCAATCGATCTGTCAAATTCGCGATTCGAATTGGTATTAAATAACAGGATGC
>JAIMBL010000330.1 GCA_023511615.1 Leptolyngbyaceae cyanobacterium HOT.MB2.61 | reverse complement strand
GCGTGGGTGTCACCCCCTCCACCCCCAAAACCATCTTTAATTTAATTGCACTCAGCTACTTACTTGATTTTTTTCACTTCCTCCAGTGCTCGTTTTTGACTTTCTTTGTCTCCTGCTTTAAGGTGCAGACTGGCGGCTTTCGTTAGATCTTCCTTGGCCTGCTTTTTGTTGTTCAACCTTAGATAGGCGAGCCCTCGATTGTTGTAGGCGTTTGCGGAATTGGGATCAAGTTTAATGGCTTCGCTGTAGTCTGCAACGGCTTTCTTGTCGTTACCCGATAGGGCATAGAGCAATCCCCGATTGGTATAAAGTTTGGCGTCATCGGATTTGAGACGGATGGCCTGATCATAATCGGCGATCGCCTTCTTATAGGCCTTCATCGCACCCCGAACTAACCCCCGACCCGCATAAGCATCTGCATAATTGGGGTCCAATTTCAGGGCTTTGTCAAAATCTGCGAGGGCACTTTGCAAATCTCCCAGGCTGGCCCGCAAAGAAGCTCGATTGGTATACGCCTCAGCCAGTTCCGGGTCGAGCTTGATGGCCTGATCCAGATCGGCAGCGGCTTTGTCCCACTGTTTCAGCTTAGTATAGGCAAGGCCGCGCCCGTTATAGGCAGGAGCAAGCTGAGGATCGAGCTTGATGGCCTGGTCAAAACCAGCGATCGCCGCCTGATACTGCCCCAATGTCGTCTGACTGATAGCCTTCATTACCAGCGCATTGGGATCGTTGGGATCGTTTTGAGCAGTCTCAGTCGCCTTACTACTTGCTCCCGTAGCACCGCTTGTATCTGTTGCCTGGGGCGTTGGTGAACAAGCTCCCACTAACCCACCCAGCAGGGCTGTCGCACTGAGAGTCACAGCCAGTCGATATAGTAAACTCATTGACCGTTTCACAGCTTCTTACCCAACGTTTAGTACCGCTCTTCTTATACGCCAAATCTAGCCAACTGCCGCCAAATTTTCTTACTGATTTCTACAACGGATTCCAAACCTATAGCTCTGCGCGGGCGCGTCAGGACATTGGAATTAGAAAGGGAGTGGAGGCTTCGCCCCCAGCCAGGGGGTCCACCCCCGCACCCCGTCCTAACCACAACGACTACCGCTATATAATGGAGCTCGTCGCTATTTTTCATCCAGTTAATCCGTGACTACTACGCCCATCCGTTCTGGCTCTCAATCGGCTGCTTCTGCTTCCTACCCCGACGCCCATGGGCGCTTTGGCAAATTTGGCGGAAAATACGTTCCCGAAACCCTGATGCCTGCTCTGGCAGAACTGGAAGCTGCCTTCCATCAATACAAAAACGATCCAGCTTTTCAGCAAGAACTTCAGGCGCTCCTGCGGGATTATGTAGGGCGACCCAGTCCACTCTATTTTGCAGAACGGTTGACAGCCCACTATGCTCGTCCAGACGGTACCGGGCCTCAGATTTACCTGAAACGGGAAGACCTCAACCATACGGGTGCCCACAAAATTAACAACGCTCTAGCCCAGGTATTGCTGGCAAAACGCATGGGCAAACAGCGGATTATTGCCGAAACTGGAGCGGGTCAGCATGGGGTCGCTACTGCAACCGTCTGTGCCCGGTTTGGCTTGAAATGCATTATTTACATGGGTGTCCATGATATGGAGCGGCAGGCGCTGAATGTGTTTCGGATGCGGCTGATGGGGGCGGAGGTTTCCCCCGTTGAGGCGGGTACAGGCACTCTCAAGGATGCCACCTCAGAAGCAATTCGAGACTGGGTAACCAATGTAGAAACGACCCACTACATTCTTGGCTCTGTGGCCGGACCTCACCCCTATCCCATGCTGGTGCGTGACTTCCAGGCCATCATTGGGCAAGAAACACGCGCTCAATGCCTGGAAAAATGGGGTGGTTTACCCGATATTCTGCTGGCTTGTGTAGGCGGCGGCTCCAATGCAATGGGTCTGTTTCACGAGTTTGTGAATGAACCATCCGTGCGGATGATTGGCATTGAAGCCGCAGGAGAGGGAATTGATACTGAAAAACACGCTGCCACATTAACACGGGGGCGAGTTGGGGTACTGCACGGAGCGATGAGCTATCTTCTGCAAGATGAGGAAGGACAGGTGATCGAACCCCACTCCATCAGTGCTGGCCTGGACTACCCTGGTGTGGGTCCCGAACACAGCTACTTAAAAGACAGCGGACGGGCAGAATATTACAGTATCACCGATCAGCAGGCGCTGACCGCTTTTCAGCAGCTTTCCCAACTGGAAGGAATTATCCCCGCTCTGGAAACGGCCCATGCGATCGCTTACCTGGAAACCCTCTGCCCCCAACTCAACGGTAGTCCCCGGATTGTGATTAACTGCTCTGGCCGGGGTGATAAGGATGTGCAGACGGTTGCGAAGTTTCTAAATCCAGGTTAGGAAGTGGCTAAAACGTTAATACGATGCGAATAGTCTGCCAGAGGTGGGTTTTGTGGCTGAGGCAGTACTCACGGTTGCGGCATTCGGGGGTGTAAAGCGGAATCACACGATCGCCCGCTTTTACAGACTGAACATCTGCTCCCACTTTGACCACAACACCTGCCCCTTCATGTCCCAGTAGTGCCCAAATCATAATGATTTTTGAGTCGTTAATGATGGCGTCTGGCGCCGCTCATCACTACCCTGTTAGGTCTACCCATGTCCCAGAATGGCAGGAAACAGACTTTAAGGACCAGCCCCCGAAAGGGTAAAGGCATCCGTATAGCAAACCCCAGTGGCCTTTATTCCCACCATCACTTCCCTGGCCCTGGGTCCTTCGAGTAGGAGACCCAGCGTCAGCCCCTTTCGAGGGGTGGGGGAGTTAGACCCCCAAGCAAAACTACCACTACTAATTACTGACGCACCGATTCAACTACCGCAGCCGTTGCCATCAAACATAAAATCAATGCCAGCATCCGAAATAACCATTCACCAAAGACCGGCATAAATGGATTGATTAAAGGCAACACTCCAACTATGCCTGCTAACCAGCAGGCAACTGTAAATCCAAATACTCCAAGTAAATAGTATTTGACCGCTTTGGCCACAAATTTGAACATACAACCGTCCTCATATTGCTGAGACATCGGGTCGTTCTCAGGCGATCGCCATTACATTACAGAACTTTTAATCAAGCAACTTGGAACAGAGTTAAGGATTCAGGGGCTTCCACACCACTAAATTCAATGTAAACCCTGAGTTTTCCTGCAAGATGCAACGCTGGTTTCAAATGAAGCCATTGTCAGACAGCTTCAGGACACCAGGTTTAGTACCCTTATCTTGAAAGATTTGACTGAGCCTGACTATGACCCTCAGGGGTAATCTTCACCTGTCCTGTTTTTCCAGAACGGATGGTTTGGGTCACAATTGCTTTATGGCGATCGCCCTGATAGTCACGGAATGAGACTACCCTATCAAAGGAGTCAGTAGACTTGTTATCCAGTTCTGAAGTGTTTTTGGCAAACACATTCCTGAAAAAGTAACTGAGGTTGGTCATTGATTTCTCCTTAAGAAGTCGTGACAAAAGTTTTATGGGAACCCGCTAACGGAGATTCCTCTATCTGGCGCAGGTTTCCAGCTTTTCCTGGGAGTTTGGTGATAATCGATGCCTATCACCAAAACAAAATCAATATTCCAAGGATTTTGTTTTAGATGAAGCAAGGGCTTACACTACTCTTTTACTGGCAAGCTGGGAGAACCGGTTTCCATTTAGGTGTTTTTCTGCGGTAACCGTTGCAGCAGCCGTTTTGAAAGGGAATGGGGACTTTTCCATCAGATCAGTTTGCTTCAATGGGCTGAGCGGGGTTTGAGGGGGGCAACATTTGCTCAAACCCTGGAATAATGCTCAGCCTCTGGTTGCATAAACTGGCTGACGGGCCAGCTAGGGGGACTCGGTTCTGCAACCATTTCTAGAACCAGCCTCGACAGAGTTTATTCCTCGGTGGTGCCCAAATCGTAATGATTTTTGAGTTGTTAATGATGGTGGCTAGCGCCACTCATCATTACCTTGTTAGGTCT
>JAIMBL010000329.1 GCA_023511615.1 Leptolyngbyaceae cyanobacterium HOT.MB2.61 | reverse complement strand
GTTGGGGGCTTCGCCCCCAGCCAGGGGTTCCACCCCTACACCCCGTCCTAAGCCTGGTGGCTATAGCTATAAAACAGGTTCAAACCCCAACGAATCTGCGTTTCAGTCAGTTTCAACTGACTTTAGGTTTGAGCTAGAACTTTAGTTCTGAGCTTATTTCAGTGCCATTCAACTATAGATTCTTGTAAGGACATCCAATACTGCCATAGGAGCAAAACACGCAACAATCGCCAGCTAATGGTTTCAGTAATTGTCCACATCCCTCACACTCGTAAAAGTAAACACAGGCATCGAGGGGTATTTCCTCAGCCTTTTGATGGCCACAAGAGGGACAGGTGATGGTAGAGATGCGAGCAGTTGCCATTCGATGAATCCCAATCCAATGGGATATATCATAACGTAATCACCTGATCGGGAAGATTATTGCTCAGTGCGATGTATAAATCGGGAAAGCAGCCAACGGTCACTCCCTCAACGACATTTTTGACGATGCACTTTCCCGGTTCTTTGCGTCCGCTTCCGTCTGGATTGCACCAGCGTGGCTCGCCCTCTGCCAGGTTGCGTTCTAGGGCACACATATCACACATCATCAACAGAATGTTCTGTTCTTTCGCCACCTTGGCTAATCGTTCACCAATTGGATCGCCTGTTCGCAGCACAAAACAGTTGTCGTCGAAGAAAAACATCCCGACCACCTCAACCCCATGTGCACCGACCTCTAGCTGGGGCAAAATCATCTGTCCTAGCTTGTAAGTGCCCCCGCGAGGATGGGCAAAAACGTAGGCAACTTTCATAGAAACTCCTGATTTATTCTGATTTAAATTGGTTGCTTGTTGCTAATGGCGTGCTGCATTTTCTCCTGAAGTTCGGAGAGCGTCAAAGCAGCCTCTGATAAGCCCTGCAGGGGATCTGCACAGCGGTGGTGTGCTAGACATGTGGATCCAGTTTGCAGAACGCTAGTATGGTCAACTTTTCTGACATAGTTATCCCCAGGTCTAGTCCACTACCTGCACAGCCAATAAAGCAGCGTTTAATCGTGTTTGCACTGCCATTGCCAGCACATGGGCACAGGTATGACAAATCCGCAGCAAGGTTTGGGAATCCGCTTGACGATTCCGCTCCTTAGCAGACAAATGAAGAGCCTGGCTAATCATATTGAAAGTAGAATGATAATCATTCTCAGATTAGCATGATTAGACAGAAATGAACCACGGGTTATTCATTCGTGGTGAGTTGTTTTGAGTTTAGGACTGGAAAATGACTGATAAGAGCCTGCCCACTGGATGTTACTGCATGGATGTTGACGGAACTCTCTTTTCCTTGGTTGCACCCAACGCGCCAATTTCGCGATCGATAATGAACAGCCCCTGTCCTTCTGTGCCAATCAGTTGAATCTTGTCGAGAATGCTCTTAAACAAAAATTCTTCTTGATGTTGTTCTACAACATACCATTGCAGGAATTGCAGGGTGGAATAATCGGGTTCTGTATTTGGTAGTGCGTCAGTCCCACCTTTGACTTGATGAGTGTGTTGTTTCGCTTTGACCGTTCCTGTGCATGGGACGGGGTGCATGGATTGTTGCCGATTTTAGAGCAGACGTTAGGATACAAACAGGCGTTGCCAGAGCGTAAGTTGCGGAGCATGGAGGAACTTGTCGAACGCTTTCCCAACGTCAAAGAGGTGATTTTGGACGGGACAGCCGGTGCAACGTCCCAAGGACTCAGAAAGACAGAAGGAGCATTACTCTGGCAAAAAGAAACACCATACCCGTAAGCACATCACAGGTAGTACCCGAAAAAAGCGAGTCATCCTCCTGACGAAGGCGAGAGCAGGCCAAGTTCATGACAAACGTCAACTAGGCGAAGAAGACCTGGTCGGCAACATCCCGGATAGTGCATCGATTTAATGTGTGAAAAGCCGTTTTCTGTGGCTGTCTCCCCTAAGCTTGCTTCAGTATATAGGTTTTCACCTTGGCAAGAGGCGATCCTATTGGGGTATCTTTTTAGCTCAGGAGTTGAATCCCAGTTGAAGCCGCGATCGCTCCGCATTGATCGTCGTTCATCGATCACACTAGCTTATAAATCATCCGCTATAGATGAAGAACTATTACGATTCTTTTTGTTGTTTTGGTAGTTTATCAGTTTTTTAATTTTCAAAAATTCTAGTGATCGAGAGCATTTAAGCTAGATATTTAGCTGTGGAAAACCTTGCTATTTTCTGTGGAAAACTGTGGGGAAAATCTGTAAATAACCACTGGGAGATCGTGGAAAAGCTTGGTAAGTACAAATACCTTGTGAGCAAATCTCTATCTTTTCCACATGTTTTCCACAGGTTTAAAAATCGCTTGAAGGTCAAGTAGACAATACTCCACACCTTTTTCCACATTTTCCACAGCCCCTACTAATACTGTTTAAATAAGAATTTCTTAAGTAGAGATCGATCCGAAGCGTTTGGACAAACCGCAAAAGTTGCCTCTAGATCGATCAGAACAAGGGTGATAACATACCGAAGCAAGACTCCAAACACTATGGATAGCGTCTATGAGTGTTCAAATCCCTAGCAATGGGTGTGCCTCTCTAACTTCCGCTGAACTTCCACTTCTATTCTTCTCGCTCAAGGTTGAAGTCCTATGAAACTGGTCTGCTCCCAAAATAACCTCAGCACCAATCTTTCCCTGGTTAGCCGTGCCGTTTCTTCCCGACCCAATCATCCGATCTTAGCGAATGTGTTGCTGATTGCCGATGCAGAGTCCCAACAGGTAAAGTTGAGTGCGTTTGACCTCAGCCTTGGGATTCAGACCAGCTTTCCGGCCGAGGTAGAAGAGGGGGGTAAGTTGACTCTGCCAGCTAAATTGCTGAACGATATCGTATCCCGGTTGCCTGAGGGAGAGATTACGTTGGAGGAAGGGACTGGTAACGCCGCTACCGAGGCCAGTCATGTGGTGACGCTGACCTGTGCCTCTGGTCGCTACCAGGTACGAGGGATGGGAGCGGAAGAGTTTCCTGCCCTGCCGGTTGTAGAAGATGGAGAGGTGACCCAACTACCCGTGGAAAGTTTGATTGAAGGGTTGCGGAGTTCTCTGTTTGCAACCAGTAGTGACGATACAAAGCAAATTCTGACAGGAGTTCACTTGACTATTCAAGCCGATGGGTTGGAGTTTGCCGCAACGGATGGGCATCGGTTGGCAGTTGTACAAACGGCAAATCTAGAAGATGGGGCCGAGCTTCCTAAACCTGCCAAAGGCAAAGGCAGGACAGCAGCTAAAGAATCTTCCACCAAAGAGCTGGCTGAAGCTCTGGATGTGACAATTCCAGCAAAGGCCTTACAAGAACTGACCAAAATGTTGGAGCGACAAACGGGTGACTCAGTTGCCGTAAAGTTTGACCAGAGCCAGGTGGTGTTTGAATGGACTGATCAGCGCCTTACCAGTCGTTTATTGGAAGGGCAGTATCCAAACTATAACCAGTTGATACCCCGCCAGTTTGCCCGCCAGATGGCCTGCGATCGCCGCCTGCTATTGAGTGCTCTGGAACGTATTGCCGTTCTGGCCGATCAAAAAAATAATATTGTCAAACTCTCCCTGGATGGTGTGAATCAGCAACTTTCTCTGTCGGTCGATGCCCAGGATGTTGGCAGTGGAAAGGAAACAATTCCAGCTCAAATTACAGGAGATGAATTAGACATTGCTTTTAATGTGAAATATCTGATGGATGGCTTAAAAGGAATCACAACCTCTGAGGTGCAAATGCAATTGAATAGTGCAACGAGTCCGGCAATTTTAACGCCCCTCGGTGGTGTCAAGATGACGTACTTAGTGATGCCTGTCCAAATAAGGAGTTAGATGGTCTGAATTGGGTTTGTGGGGGAATGGAGCCATTAAGCAACCTCAGTAAATTCCTGATAATGGCTGGTTATACCAATTCAAGAAATACCTGCCACAGATAGCGCATCCAAAATGTCATTCCATCCGGTCAGTGATGAGATCGTCTGCGACTCTAATTTCTGCAACTCCTG
>JAIMBL010000328.1 GCA_023511615.1 Leptolyngbyaceae cyanobacterium HOT.MB2.61 | reverse complement strand
TGGAGGGGGTGAAACCCCCTGCCTGGGGGCAACGCCCCCACTCCCCTTTCTTCCAATTAATTATGTCTACCTACTTACTATCTGCGAGGGTACTGATTGTCCCCAAAACTCACGTGCTATCCTCGTCATTCTAAGTGAGAAACCCATTCTCTTCCCGTCTCCAACAGGCATCCGCAATCACTAACCCGACGTTGCTGAATCAGAGGATGGAAAAGGTACTGAAATACTTGAAACTTTGTTTCAATTCATCCTGCTTTTCAGCAACGCCTGGTAGTGAACGCAGTTCATGCTGGCAAACACTACTGTGATCAATCCGTAAAATTCCATTTGGCAGGAGATGAATTTACCTCCTAAGCTAGTAGCTACCAGCCACAGCCATCAGGTCAGTATGCGTGACTTTTTGAAATATACCTTTGCCACCCTGCTGGGTTTATTGATTTTCCTCGGCTTAAGTATCGGCGGTATCCTTTCTCTCGTCGTAATGATCGCTTCCAGAGACACAGGACCAGCAGTCAGAAATAAGTCAGTGATAACCTTCGACCTGGCAATGAACATCTCAGATGCCCGGCGTGGTTCTAGTACTCTTGAGGAAGCCCTGTCCGACGATGAAACAGAAAACATCACATTGCGGGCATTACTGGATGCCATTGATCAGGCCAGCAACGATTCTCGCATTGTTGGGCTATATCTTTACAGCAGCACCGATGTCGCTAGCAGTGCGGGGTTTGCAACCCTAAAAGAAGTACGGGAAGCCTTGCAGCGCTTTCGGGCAACAGGAAAGCAAATTATTGCTTATGATGTGAACTGGCGCGAACGGGAGTACTATCTGGCATCGGTTGCTAATACAATTGCCCTTAACCCAATCGGAACTCTTGAAATCAATGGCTTCAGTGCAGAAACAATATTTTTCGCTGGAGCCTTAAAGAAGTTTGGCGTTGGGGTGCAGGTGACGCGGGTTGGGAAATACAAATCTGCAGTAGAGCCTTTTCTATTAACGAAACGCAGCCCAGAGAATCGGCAACAAACCGAAACTCTGCTGGGCGATCTATGGAATGATTTTCTGACGGCAACTGGAAAGGATCGAAAACTCAAAGTTCAGCAACTACAGACCATTTCTGATAATCAGGGCATTTTGATGCCAGATGAAGCACTCAAGCTTCGCCTAGTAGACAGACTGGCCTATCTGGATGAAATTGTCACCGATCTGAAGAAACTAACTGATGAGGACGATAATGAGAAGTCGTTCCGGCAAATGAGCTTGAAAGCCTATGCCAGAGTAGCAGAAGACACCCTGGAGCGGGAAAGAGGTTCTGGGAAGACGATCGCAGTCGTTTATGCGGAGGGCGATATTGTCAACGGGCAGGGAGGCCGTGGCGAAGTGGGGGGCGATCGCCTCGCCAAACAACTCCGGCAGCTTCGGCAAGATGATGATGTCAAAGCGGTGGTGCTGCGGGTGAACAGCCCCGGTGGCAGCGTAGCGGCGTCTGAAATTATTCAACGGGAAGTGATTCTCACCCGTAAGGTCAAACCACTGGTGGTGTCTATGGGGACAGTAGCTGCTTCTGGTGGATACTGGATCTCGACCTATAGCGATCGCATCTTTGCCGAACCCACTACCATTACGGGTTCCATCGGGGTCTTTGGTATCCTGCCCAACTTTCAAGCACTGGCAAACAATAATGGCATCACCTGGGATTCCGTCAAAACTGGGCGTTTGGCAGACACCTTCTCCATCTCCCGCCCCAAAAATGCTGAAGAACTCGCTTTAATTCAAAGAGCAGTGGATAGGTACTACGACCAGTTCCTAACCAAGGTTGCTGAGTCTCGCAAGCTGGCAAAATCTAAAGTCGCTGAGATTGCTCAAGGACGAGTATGGTCCGGGCGCAGGGCAAAACAATTGGGCCTGGTAGACGAATTTGGGGGATTGCAAGATGCCATCCGTGATGCCGCCAGACGAGCCAAACTGGGAGACAAATGGCGAATTGAGGAGTATCCCAAAGCTCGCAGTCTGGAGGAGCGTATTTTGGGCAAACTCACGGGAGATCGAGTGTTTGGTAAGCTGTCCCTCTCAAACCCTTTAGAGAATGAATTAAGAAAAGTACAAGAAGACCTGGCAGTCCTCAAAGCAATGAACGACCCACTGGGAGTCTACGTGCGGCTGCCGTTTAACTTCAGAATCGATTAGAAAAGTAGAGGGTTTTATAGAACCGAGGTTCTGATTTTGATCCGGGGAATTGTCCCCAAACGACACAGATTAAAATATGTAAATATATAGCGGTAGTCATTGTGGTTAGGACGGAGTGCAGAGGCTTCTCCCTCGCTCCCCCCTAATTCCAGTAACCTGACGCACCTGCGTGAGGCTACATAAACGAGACAAGCCACATTCTTTAATTTCTGAGGCTTCTATGGCTGCTGAATTGGCTAAAGCTGGAACGTGTGAGAGAGAAGCAGCTCAAAATGCATTAGCGCTTAGACGGGTTTTTGAAACAACCCATGCAGAAAGCTGCCCAACCTGCTACAACTTCCATATGCATACGGTGTGTTCCGATGGAAAGTTACATCCAGAGACATTGATCCAGCAAGCGATCGCTATTGGTCTCAGAGGACTGGCGATTACCGACCACCACACCGTTCAGGGTTATCAAATCGCTCAAAGCTGGCTAGAGGAGTGGCAGCAACAGCACCCTACCCATTCATCCCCCACTCTTTGGACCGGAGTTGAAATCAACGCCAACCTTCTGGATGTGGAAGTCCACATTCTGGGATATGCATTTGATCCCCATCACCCTTCGATGATGTCCTATTTGCTGGGAAACTCTGCTACGAACGACGACTACCAAGCAGAAAATGTGATTGCCGCCATCCATGCAGCGGGAGGACTGGCAGTGTTGGCGCACCCCGCCCGCTATCGGCGATCGCCCGAAGACCTGATTCCAGCAGCCTCTCGACTTGGCATTGATGGGGTAGAAACCTACTATGCCTACGACAATCCAAGTCCGTGGCGGACGAGCCCCCTGCAAACCGTGCAGGTCAAACAACTAAGTAAAACCTATAACCTCCTAAACACCTGTGGTACCGATACGCACGGCTTAAGCTTGCTCCAACGGTTGTAAAAAGTTTCGAGCATCCAGCACCTTTTTCATACCCAGGTTCAGCAACGCCGGAAAGGGAGGGTGAGTTTTGAGTTCTGAGTTTTCCCTGGCACTTGATTCCTAACCTCTGGCCTCCAGTTCCGACCGTGGAATCTTTCCAGCAGCGACCTGTTGTTCATAGACGCCCAGGGCACGGGCGATCGCTGTCAACCTGCGATTCTGATCATGCTTAATCCTTGATTCACTGTTTCCCAATCCAGGGGCATTCCAGCCGTTCAGGTTAGGATCCCAGTAAGATTTGACCCGTGCCCACAACACGGCTTCCTCTCCCTTTAGCCCCATATCACGCGCCTTTTTCAACCACTCCGGATAGCCTGGTTGCCCTAAAGCAGCAAGGGGAGCCTGATTCGCCAGATCAATTCCATTCAGCTCCTCTAAAAGGGTCATTTCCAGACCCAGGAACGCTGTTCGTTGCCGGAGTTGTTCCGCCTGTCCTCTTAACCGCTTAAGTTGATGTATATCTGCTTCTTCAGGGGTTGAGCAATTATATTCCCGACAGTGTTGAAATGAGAAACTACCCAGGTTCCACACGCCGTTGCCAGGGTCGCGGTGTCCCTGATAGGCACGAGTTTTGCTGCCATCGGGAGTACGGGTACCCTCAGCATGGCCTACTGTTCGGGCCACAAGCGATTCTGAGCCCCCTTTGAAAATGTCTTCAAGATTCTTTGAGAATTTGGGTTTAGCAGGTGATGGAGAAGAGGGAGGAGGGAGGGATAGTCGACATCCAGGCGGTCATTTACGTGGAGAGGGACTCCCAGAAGGGGATCGTCATCGGCAGGGGGGGACGCATGCTCAAGGAGATATGCACCCGTGCGCGCCAGGAGATAGAGGCCCTGTTGGGCCGGCGCGTCTACCTGGAACTTTGGGTCAAAGTACGCAAGAACTGGCGCAAGCGCGAGGCCGACGTGCGCCGCTTCGGCTATGTCGTGCCGGAGAGGTGAAC
>JAIMBL010000033.1 GCA_023511615.1 Leptolyngbyaceae cyanobacterium HOT.MB2.61 | reverse complement strand
GGGCTGGGGGTGGGCGTCGGAGTAGGGGTAGGAGTGGGCGTCGGAGTAGGGGTAGATGGTGAGATAGAGCGGCTCCATGCTGCTAACCCATCTGTAATTCCTAAAGCGATGTCTTTGCGGCGATTCTGAATCAGGAAGCGATCGTCGGGATTCGTAAGGAATCCAATTTCCATCAGTAATGAGGGGAGCACCACCTGACGGCAAAATGGTAAGCTACCGACTCCGGCAGAGGTATCGGGTCTGGCCCCCCGGTTAACGAGTTGGGGAACTCGTCGCAACAATGCCAGCAATAACAGTTCCGCGTTTTGCTTACGCTGATTATTGTTGGCGATATAGAAAACGCTGGTGCCACGCACAGAAGGATTTGAGGAAGCATCCGCATGAATTTCCAGCGCCACATCCCCAGAGCGGGCACGGGCATTGATCCAATCGATTGTCTGACGTAAGTTCAAATCATCAGGGACAGAAAGCACCTCCAAACGGCGCGATCGCAACTCTGGCACGATCAAGTTGCGGATCTGGATCATCTCCTGCACTTCCGTTGTACCCGCAATCACTGTTCCCGGATCGGGGATGCCATCTTCCTGCCCACCATGCCCTGCTGAGATAAAGATTCGTCCCATCTAACCATCCTTCTCTGGATGCTGCGCTGCTCATCCACCTGCGTCAGTTGTATATCAAGAAAGGGGATTGGAATAAAAAAGTTAAGGAGCAACTCCTCCCACCCTCCCCTTTTGAGGGAAATCTGCAAAAATAGATAAACTCTGGGAGCAGGGCAATCAAATTTTCGCTCCCTCGGTTCCCCTCGGTTCTTTCCCCCCTCCCTATGGAAATCCCCCGCCTTCATCCGGATACCATTGAACAAGTTAAGCAACGGGTCGATATTGTTGATATCGTGTCCGAGCATGTGGTACTGCGGAAGCAGGGGAAGGATTTTACGGGGCTGTGTCCGTTTCATGATGACAAGTCCCCCAGCTTTACGGTTAGCCCCAGTAAGCAGTTTTATTACTGCTTTAGCTGTGGTGCCGGGGGGAACGCAATCAAGTTTTTGATGGAACTGGGGAAGCGATCGTTTAGCGAGGTGGTACTGGATCTGGCCCGGCGCTATAACGTTTCGGTGCAAACGTTGAAGGCGGAGGAGCGGCAGGAGTTTCAGCGGCAACTTTCGCTGCGGGAGCAACTGTTTGAAATTCTGGCATTGACGGCCCGGTTTTACCAGCATGCCCTTAACCAACCAACTGGAAAGTCGGCCCTGGAGTATCTGACCCGTCAACGCAGGTTAAGTCAGGAGACGATTCAGCAGTTTCAACTGGGTTATGCGCCTGGGGGTTGGGAAACTCTATATGGCTACCTGGTGGAGCAGAAGCGGTTTCCGGTGAAGCTGGTGGAGCAGGCAGGGCTGGTGATGCCGCGTAAGGAAGGAAACGATTATTATGACCGCTTCCGCGATCGCTTGATGATTCCGATCCACGATTTACAGGGGCGGGTTGTGGGCTTTGGAGGACGCGCCCTGGGGGATGAGCAACCCAAATATCTCAATTCCCCTGAAACGGAACTGTTTGATAAGGGCAGGCTGCTGTTTGCCCTGGACAAGGCGCGGGCGGCGATCGCCAAACAAGACCTAGCCGTGGTGGTCGAAGGCTATTTTGATGTGATTGCTCTGCATGCTGCTGGCATTTCTAATGTTGTGGCATCGATGGGGACGGCCCTGAGCCTGCAGCAGGTACGGCAGTTGCTGCGCTACACGGAGTCCAAGCGGATTGTACTGAACTTTGATGCCGATGTTGCCGGTGGAAAAGCCGCAGAACGGGCGATCGGTGAGGTAGAGTCGCTGGCCTACCAGGGAGAGGTGCAGTTGCGTGTCCTCAACATTCCGGCAGGGAAAGACCCGGATGAGTTTTTGCAAAATCACTCCCCGGCGGATTACCAGAAACTGTTGGATGAAGCCCCCCTCTGGCTTGATTGGCAGATTCAGCAGGTAATCACGGGTAAAGATCTGAGTCAGGCTGACCAGTTTCAGCAGAGTGTTCAAGCCATCGTAAAACTGTTGGGCAACCTGCCTAACGCGGCGCTACGCACTCACTACATCCACCACTGCGCCCAACTGCTGAGCCGGGGAGACTCTCGCCTGGTGTTGCGGCTGGAGGAAGATCTGCGCAACCAGGTGCGGGGTGAGCGCTGGCACGGGCGATCGCAAAAATGGCAAACCGTTGGCGATCGCACCCTGCTAGAAGAATCAGAAGCCCAACTGCTACGGCTCTATCTGCACGCACCCCAACACCGTCTGGCAATTCGTCAGGCTATGGAGGAGCGAGATCTGGAATTCAGCTTTTCCCATCACCGCTTCCTCTGGCGGCAAATCTGCGAAGTCGAAAATGGGGAAAACGGGGAAACCGAAGAGATCCAGGAAGCAAGGGAGCAAGGAGACAAAGAGTTTGAGGCAGATCTTCCCCTATCGAATGCCACGCGTCTGACCCAAAACCCTGATGCCTCTCCGCTCCCCACTCCCCGACCCCCGCTTGACCTCCTCTCCCTTTTACAAGACCGCTGCACTGACTTTCCCGGAGAAATGGCGCGGGTCTATGCCCTGTTCCACCTGGATGAAAGAACTAAACGAGACATTCTGCGGGCTTCCCTCATCATCCGGGCGGCAACTGCTTGTATGGAGCGGGTTATATGTGAAAAACGCTGCCGTCACTTCATGGATCTCTGGGAAAAGATGGATGCGACAGCAGCAGCAGAGTTAGGGGCGTTTTATCAGCAAAAAATCTACACCGAAAAGCAGCGAATTGCCGAGTTAGACCGCCAGCGGCAGGTAACGTTTGCAGATTTAGTCAAGACCCCCTGGGTTGGTGAAGGCTGATGAAACTCACCACTCGTGGGCACTATAGCGTTAAGGCACTCTTAGATTTGAGTTTGCAACCGGGATATGGTCCGGCTTCAGTGAAGGCGATCGCCCAACGGCAGGATCTACCCGCTCCCTATCTGGAAAAACTATTGATTGAAATGCGGCGAGCCGGTCTGGTGAAATCGATTCGAGGGGTGCAGGGCGGCTATCAACTGGCGCGATCGCCCGCCAGGATTTCTCTGGGTCAAATCTTGGAAGCCGTAGGGGAGAGTGTTGATCCCCTGCCTGACCATGCTCCTAGGGCAGCCCAAGCTGAAGACTGGGTGACCCTCAGCCTCTGGAAGCGACTGCACCAGAAGCTCAAAGAAGCCCTTTACAGTATTTCCTTAGAAGATCTGTACTATGATGCCCGAAGCTGGCAGGCCGCCCAGGGGGAAGAGATAAACTTTATCGTTTGAGCGTTATGGCGACCGCAGGGCTGCCAGAGAGGTGCCCAACCACCCCTGAAAGTGCTGCTCCTGGCTGGCATTCGCCTGCTCAACTGGAACGATCTGGTAACGTGTAGGGCGGGGTTCCGCCAGGGTCAGCGATCGCAAATACAGCTCATCCTGATGGAAAAAGGCAACCTGGAGTGTATCGCCTGGGCGGTAATCCCGCAGACGTTCATTCAATTGCTCAGCAGTGACCCGAATTCCATCAATCGCCAGTAACTCATCGCCAGCATCCATTCCCGCCTGTTGGGCAGGAGATCCATACTCTACAAACTTGATGGCTTCCCGCCCATACTCCGTTTTCACCTGGCAACCCAGGAAAGGCAACCCCTCATCCACCTCGCTCTGTAACTTCAGCCCAAAGGGTGCAAGGAATTGATCAAACGGTAGCTCATCAGTGCTGTCCAGATAGCGGGCAAAGAATTCGCTCAAATCAACCTCGGCTACGGCTTCAATCACCCGTTGCAACTCTGCCGGAGTAAACCCCACCTCCGATTTGCCAAACCGTTCCCACATCTGGCGCATCACATCATCAAGCGATCGCCGATTTTCATGGCGCTCCCGAATCAGCAAATCCAACAGCAGCGACACCATTTCACCCTTTAAGTAATAGGACATTTGGGAATTCGGACTGTTGGCATCCTGTCGATAGAGTTTAATCCAGGCATCAAAGCTGGACTCGCTCAATGGCTGCACCTTTCGTCCCGGTGTGGTCAGAAAGCGGGTAATCTCCTTGCTCAACGCGCCCAAATAAGTTCGCACATCATAAATTCCCGCCCGATAGGGAATCACCAGATCGTAGAAACTCGTGGTTCCCTCGCTAAACCAGAGGGAAGGAGTATAGTTTTCCTGTTCGTAGTCAAACACTTCCAGTGCTTTGGGACGGATGCGCTTCACATTCCAGAGGTGGAAGAATTCATGGGCCACCAGTTGGATAAAACGATGGTATTTCTCTGGATTGCGAAAACCAAAACGCTGGTAAATTAATGAACAGGAGTCCTTATGTTCCAGCCCGCCAAATCCCTGGGAAGATAGGTGCAGCAGGAAGAGATAGCGATCGTAGGGTAACCCACCAAAGATATCTGCCTCCGTTTGAATGATTTTCTGCATATCTGGAATTAACCGACTGGGTTCCAGGTTGCCCTCGCCCCACACCGTCAGTTGGTGGGGTTTTCCCTGAGCTTCAAACGGGTAGGTCTGGTGAATCCCCACCTCAAATGGGCTATCAACCAACGTATCAAAGTCCTTTGCCAAAAACGTGTTTACGGTTCCTGGCACCAGCGGCAGAGCAGTGGCAATCTGCCAGTGGGGATAGGGAGGGGCGATCGCCACTTGAATCGGGCACCACTCGTGTCCCGGAATATAGAAAAATAGCGCGGCTCCATTAAAGTAGCCATGACTTCCATCCAGGTGATTGGTGCGCACCGTCAACTCATTGGCAAAGACCCGATAGGTTACGGTCAACCCATTCTGTCCCTGGAGGTCAACCCGCCAGTGGTTTTTGCCCAACTTTCGCCAGGGTAGAGGAGAACCCCCTGCTAAGGCCGCAAAGTCCTGTAAATGTCGGGCATACTCCCGTACCAGGTAAGAGCCTGGCGTCCAGACGGGCATTTTTAAGTCCAGATAGGGCCGCGATGGTGGCCAGCCCCTGACCTGCAAACTCACCTCAAACAGATGGGTTTCCGGTTCTGGCATCGCCACCTCATACTCAATCTGGAGTGTCGGCTGGGAACGGACGGATGAACCCAGGGTTCCCTCAGGCTCCAGACGAACCTCCTTCTGGAAGGACTCAATCGGTAACGCCTGTTCAAGCTCCGATTCTTCTCGGTTCATCCCTGGGTAACTCCTGTTCTTCAAGCCGTACTTTTGTGAGCAATCTTGCCAGCCAGATGTATCAGTTGCTTCATGTTTAGCAGGTAGATGGCCTGATTCACAGGATCAACCTTGATCCAGCCCTTGCCGTCAAGCTTTTCCATGATTTTGGTTGTTTCCTCAACCCCAATATCCGTCACATCGGCCAGGTCTTTGTAGGGGATGTTGAAAATCTCGACACCATTGGGGGTTTCCTGCCCGTAGTTTTCTCCCAGGGCAACAAGGGTGTTGGCCAGCTTCACGGCAGGGGGCTGGTGGCGCAATTGGAACCGCAGGTTTGTCTGGCGCAAACGTCGTACCATCAGTTGCAGCATGCGGTGATGCAGTTGCGGATCTTTGAACAGGGTTTGGATAAATCGCTGTGCAGAAATACTGATCAGTTTGACGGCTGATAGTGCAATTACATCCGTTGAACGGGGAGACTCATCTAAAATTGCCATTTCCCCAAAGAAATCACCCCGCCCCAGAATTGCTAGCGTCACCACATCTTCTCCGCCAGCCCCAGCTAAACGGCGCACCTTCACCCAGCCTGAGACAATAAAATAAACGGCATTTCCCCACGCATCTTCCATCAAAACTGCCCGATTAGCAGGATACTCATGCTCAACCGCAACAGACAGTAGCCATTCCAACGTTTCTGGGTTGGCCGCGGTTAAAAGCGGAAACAGCTCGCTAAACGCTTCAATCTGCATGAAAACTTAGGGAATAAAGCTAGTCAGTTAGAAGGGAACATTGGCACTGCGATGCAGGATTTCCTTGATTCCATAATGGCAGGGCTCTTAGACCTTTTCTCAGGGAAAATCTACGGATTATTAGAGCATGGGGTTACGATTTTGCCGAGTATGTCAAAAATACTAGCAAGCTTTGACGAGTGCTGATCGCCTTTTTGCTGGTGTTTCAAACACTAAATTTTGCCACATGGGGGGTTGGAGGCAAAGCCCCCAACAACGAAAGTTTTGTTGTCTTAGAGGGAGCTTTCAGAGGTGTCCTCGACGGCTGCCTGGAGTTTGGGAAGTAGTAACTCAATATACTGCGGCCAGCCGACTACAATTGACTGTTGATGAGCAAGGGTCTCCGGATTGATCGCTTCTGGAGTAGATCGGAGAGGATCTCCCTGAAGGTCACAGCAGACCAATCCAGCGGCTCTGGCGATCGCCAGCGGACCGGTGGTATCCCACACCTTGACCCGCCCGTTGAAATAGAGGTAAAGACCAGCTCGACCCAGGACAACCTCCATCACCTTTAACCCAAAGCTACCCAGGGAATAGAACTGAGCGGTGGGAATGTGCTGAGAAATTGCTGCGCCAAAATTGCGGCGATCGCGATTGCCAATCACAACCGGGCAAAACCCCTGGGATGGAGGGTCTGGTTTAGCCCTGATCAGCGGCTCAGGAGAGTGCCCTGCCACTGATTGAAACAGGCCCCAATCTGGCCCACCGTGGTAAATCAATTCGTAGGCAGGGGCACCCACCCATCCGGCAATGGGCTGATAATCCTGGAGTAAACCCACCATCACCGCATAGTCTCGCTTGCCGCGAATGAAATCCTCAGTCCCGTCCAGCGGGTCAATGCACCACAAACGGGAGTAACCCCTATCAAACTTCTTTCTCGACTCAGCATCTTCCTCTGTAATCACCCCATCCTCTGGAAAAAGTTCAGTAAAGACAGCCGACAGCTTTTTATCTAGGGCTGCATCAATAGTGGTGACATAATCATTCGGCCCCTTCTGGAAAATCTCAAACTGGGTGGTGGCCATTTGCTCAGCTTGTTGACCGCAGTCCCATAGAACTTGTCGAATTTGCTGGTCTTGCTCAGGGGAAATTGGGGGCATAAAAGTTAAGGGGTAAAAAACTCGTAGAGACGCGACATGTCGCGTCTCTACAATATCTGATCAAAAAACGGGCTAACCGGGAAGGGCTAACCCGCTAGTTTGGGAACGCGCAGAGAAACTACTTTTGAAGAACAAGTTTGACGTTTGCGTTCTGTAGCCCAGGACGCTTGACTTCTGCCAGGGTCTTGTTAACGGCGTACTTCTGGTTAATGGAGTTGATTAATTCGGTCTGGTTGTGCTTTTTAGCAACGCCCCAGAGGTCAGCAATCAGGTCGAAGGAACCATCCGAATTGCGAGACCAGCCCAAATCATACTCGCCTTCCAGAACAGCAACGATGTCAGCACGAACCCGTTGTCCGTTGTATCCACGAACATCAGCGTCCGTCTTAACTGTGATACCCAGGTCGC
Source organism: Leptolyngbyaceae cyanobacterium HOT.MB2.61 (assembly GCA_023511615.1). Taxonomy (GTDB): domain Bacteria; phylum Cyanobacteriota; class Cyanobacteriia; order Leptolyngbyales; family Leptolyngbyaceae; genus Leptothermofonsia. Next base: position 21,724 of record JAIMBL010000033.1, on the reverse strand, counting down.
GAAGAGAAGCCTTCAGAATTTCAGCTTCCGTGATCTTGGTGCGCAGAGTGCTAAAGTGAGACATTTAGGTTTCCTCCTGTGGAGACTTGAGAACAACGTTTGGTTAGCTAGGGGCTAACAGCGATCGCTATTAGCTTTTGGATGTAAACTGCTAGCTTTCGCTAGCCTTTCCTCCTGTTGGGAAGCAGGAGAAAGCTTTAGAACTCGAGTCGCTGATACTCAGCAACTGAGGACGCCGCAGGTCTCGCGCGCTGCCTCGCCCAATCCCTCAGGGCGGTTACCTGCTCGGTCATGGTTCTGGAAAGCGGTAAGGTGGATTTAATGGCCGCAATGATATCGAGTTGGGTAAACTCTCGATCTTGAGCAAAGGCTTCATACATAGCCGCAATCAAAGCTTGCTCAATTTCTGCGCCCGAGTAACCTTCGCAAACATTGGCCAGTTGATCCAGGTCGAAGCGGGCAATGTCTCGCCGCCGCTTAGACAGGTGGATCTTGAAAATCTCCTTCCGCTCTTCCGTGTTGGGTAAATCTACAAAAAAGATTTCATCAAAACGCCCCTTCCGCAAAAACTCACCTGGCAACCGCTCGACCCGATTTGCCGTTGCCATTACAAAGACAGGGGATGTCTTTTCTTGCATCCAGGTGAGGAAGGAACCAAAAATACGGCTAGAGGTTCCTCCATCCGAGTCAGCCGAACCGGCCCCACCAGCAAAGGCTTTGTCTAACTCGTCAATAAAGAGGATAGCTGGGGAGATTGATTCAGCAGTCTTGAGTGCGTTCCGCAGATTCGCTTCGGAACGTCCCACCATTGAACCATCATAAACCCGTCCCATATCTAGGCGCAGTAGAGGCAGGCCCCAGAGCCGGGAGGTCGTTTTGGCAATCAACGATTTTCCACAACCCGGAACCCCCAGAATCAACATTCCTTTTGGTTGGGGTAGCCCGTATTCCCTGGCCCGTTCCGTGAAAGCATTAGAGCGCTGCTTCAACCACCGCTTCAGTTCTTCTAAACCACCGACGGAATCAATCGTTTCATCTTCTTCGATGTATTCCAGAATCCCATTCCGCCGAATAAGCTGCTTTTTCTCAGAAAGGACGACACTAACTTCTCCCTCGGTTAAGCGGCCAGCCGTTACCTGAGCTTTACGATAAACCTTCTCTGCTTCATCGCGAGTCAATCCAAGAGCCGCTTTCAATAACTTCTCTCTGGCTTCTGTGGAAATCCGGCGACCGCGGTACTGCTCAAGCTGGTTAGTCAGAACCTGGTTCAGTTCAGCCATATCAGGCATCGGGAAATCGATGACCGCGACCTCTTTCTCCAGTTCAATAGGAATTTCCTGCACAGGAGACATGAGAATAATCGTCTTCTGGGTGCCTTTGAAGCTGGCAATCGCGTCCCTTAGCCAGCGAATCACAGGAGCCGAGTAGAAGTGATGTAAATCCTTAAATACAAACAGCCCTGGCTCTCGTTGCCGTGTCACCCACTCAATCGCCGCTTCAGGTGAAACAGTGTTGTGCTGGGTAATGTTGCGAGGTTGACCGTATTCAACGATTCCATGGGTGACTGTCCAAACAAAAACTCTTCGCTGTGGTTTGGCCTGCGCTATTCCGGCAATCGCCTGCTCAGCCCGCTCTTCCTCAGAAGTCACAAGGTAGATCAGGGGATACTGGGCTTGAATCAGAATACTTAGCTCTTCATGCATAACATCAACCCACTAGAGACAGAGCAGACGCCTGAAATTTCAGCGTTTCGATAAGTGCTGAATCAATCCCCATCGCAATTGCGGACGACCCAAAATCATCAGGGACAAACTGGAACCAGCTCACTCTCGCCCTGGGCATCAGCGCTGACAGAATCAGACTGAGAATGCCCACCGATTGGAAGAGTCTCTTCAACTAAAACACTGGGCTGCTTCCGAAGTGAAACAATTTCACCCTCACGCAAAACAACTGGAGAAGAACAGTCAGGACAGCTATATACCCGGTGGTTCTGACCATGATTTCCTTCACAAAACTCAACTACATCAGGATGGGATAGATAAAACCCGATTGCCCTCTGAGCAATGTCCGTCATGGTGCTATCATCAAGGGCTGCACGCACCTTGAGTTGACGATGTAGTTCGGGTGGGAGGTATAACGTAACCTTTTGCTTATCTTGCATAGAACTCTCAGTTTTTGTACCCGGGTATGCATGCCAGGATATCGATTGTACAGACTGCTGTCAAGACATCAAGGCGGTTTGACGTCAATATCGTTATATTTGTTTATATTCTGGAAAAGCAATATTTTGGAGCTACTTTGGGGAAGAAGAGTAAATCAGGGTAAGGGGTTCTGCCTCACGCCACATCGGGTGGAAGGGGGAAGCTTGAACCTGATTGTTTTTGGGCAAGGCAGGCCTGGGCCAGTTTTGTCAGTTCATCCCGCTGAATTTCTGTCCCGACGTTCGTGTTGCCAGGAGTTTCGAAAAAGATTGTACTACTGACCCCTTCTAAGGCCAGCATTTGAAACAGGATGTGAGTAACCGGTACCGGAAGCGCCATCATTAGAGGGTCATGCATTGGATAGGGCCCCGAAGAGACATCTTTGAGGGTGGAATAAGCATATACAACGGTTTTTTCCTCATTCGGTTGAGCACGGCTTTGCAGTGACGTCACAGCCCATTCCTGGTCAACCGTTTGCACAATGTAGTACTGTGAATGGCGAAGTTGTCCGGCCAATTGCTTTAAAGCGGGGGCGATCGCTTCAACAAGTGCCGGGGTCGAGCCATCCTGGGGTGCGTTTGCTATTAATGACTGAATTTGTCCGTCTAAGTCCATTTCAACAATCTATCCATTTTCTTGACAACATTATTACTTCGGTCGCTGAAAAAGCAGGGTAAGGGGGTGGGAGGGTGTTGAGCTCTGAGTTTTGAATTTTGAGTTGCTCCCCTTTCGCTCTACTTTTTCGTTCCCTCCCCCCTGCTTCCCCACCCCCCCACCCCACCAGTTCTTCTGGCTACTTGATTCCAGGCCTCTGGCTGTAAGCTACTGGCCCCTGATTCGCTAAGTTCATGGCCAGACAGGAAACTGATCAAACACTTCCCTGTTGGGGCAACAGAATAACCAGTTTTATTTCTGTCAGCAGACAAGAGGAATACATCAGTCAGGTTGGTCTAAATTCAATTTGGTCTGAATTTGGTCTAGACGCTACCACAATATTGGTGTCACAATTGAGAGAATTGCTATCAGTTTCTGTCGTTATTTTGTAGGTCTGAAGGCTGTGGGGGATATCTGCCAGAGCGTGGAGTCAACTTTTCAACTACTGTTCAATAAGCTAAGGTTGTTAACGAATGCTTCTGAGCAGAATTGCTGGGATGTGGCAGATCGCCTTTCCAAGGAAATTACTCGGATTTGTTCTGAAAGTAGACGCATTCAAACCTCCGGTGAGATTGAGTCCTGGGCAACGAAACTGGCAGATCACCGATTACAACGGTGTATTCACTACTACAAGCTGGGCTCTCTACGGGGGCGGGTCGAACTTCACAGTAATCTGAGCGCAGTAGTTTACCGCTACATCACCCCCCCTCAAACTCAGTCCAGTTATCAGGCCCGCTTGACGCTGATCGAAGATTTTCTTCAAAGCTTTTACATGGAAGCTTTGAATGCCTTCCGGCGAGAATCTCAGTTGCCCTCGACTTATCAACCCACCACGCTTTTGCAATTAGCAGAGTGGATGGCTTTTACGGAACGCTATGGTAAGCGGCGAATTCCCCTGCCAGGGCACCGCAATCAGCAGTTAATTATTCTGCGGGCTCAAACATTTTCGCAGCAGCAGCCGATTGAAACCCCAGTTGATATTGAACGGGCTGCCGAAGGGGTTTCTGGAGACAGTGATAACCAGTGGAATGCTGCCTCCATTCAGCAGGTGCGGGAACAGATGGTGGCCCAGGAACCAGAGCCCACTGAGGACAGTCTGCGCGAGACAGTCATCAATGAACTGATTGCTTACCTGGAAGAGCGCAATCAAAAGGACTGTGTTGATTACTTTGTCCTGCGCCTGAAGGATTTACCTGCTAATGAGATTGAGGCCATTCTGCGCCTGACTCCCCGAGAACGAGATTACTTGCAGCAGCGATTCAAGTATCATCTCATCCGGTTTGCCCTTTCCCACCAGTGGGAGCTGGTGCACCAGTGGTTGGAAATTGACCTGAACAATAATTTAGGGCTGACACCAGAACGGTGGCAGATTTTCTTTTTCCAGTTGGATTCGCAGCAGTCCCAAATTCTGGAGTTAAAGAAGCAGGGAGAGCCGGACGCGGCGATCGCCCAGTCGCTTAACAGCACCGTTAGCCAGGTTCGTAAACAATGGTTCAAGATCCTGGAAAAGGCGTGGGAAATTCGCAACGATGGAAATTTGTAACGATTACTATCCGGAGGAACAGCGTCTGCCAATGAATAGGAGTCTATAACCATGCATGATGACTCAGAGGTTCTCCAGAGAAAACTGCTAAAGCTCCTTCAGGATCTGATCCCCAATGCATCCATGGCGGATGCGGCGGCATTCAGCAGAGAGTTGAGCGAAGGCGAGGGCTTTTTCAGCCCAGACATATCCAATTCCCCGATTTCGCAGGATGCATCCTCTGTAACCTCCAGTCATCATGGGTCAGAGACTATTCCCTCACAAAGGGAATCCCTATTTGAACTTGGAGAAATACCTGCCGTGCAAGACCGTTTTTATTCCCTGTTGAAAAATCGACTTCAAACCGAGATTCAACGCAACCCACCTCTTTTCCCCTGGGAAACAGAGATTCATGACTATGAAACAGAAGCAGTTCCCTATGCCGCAACCCATGCCGAAGCTACTTCAGTGACTGCGGCTGGAAGCCAAAAAGTTCCCGTGGGGTTGTGGACAAGCCAGCTTAAGAATCTGAACCTGCCTGTACCAATGCCAGAAAAAATTCTGGTCCAGCTGTTCCAGCGTTGTCAGGAAGTCGCCCAGTCCTCGCTGCTGGAAGGGGCAAAGCTGGTGCGCATCGTTGAAGACCTGTTTCCAGGCCACTCTCAGGCGTTGAACCAGTTAGCTGGTCTGGTTATAACCTCTCCTGCCCGTTCTGGAACAACGGCTGCGCCAGCATCTGGAGCCAATTATCCACCCAGTTATGAGACGGCAGTTCCTCCCCAGCAAATGGTGTTGTCTCTCCTAGCAGCGCGGGAAATTATGACCGCTCTCACGCTGTCCCTCTCTTCTCGCCAGCCACGGGTAGAACGGCAGTGGATGACAGAAGTTGGGGCAATGTCAATCGCAGCGGTCTATGATTTTACGAGTTCAATGGCAAAGCTGCGGATTGAGGGGAAATTGCCCTGTAGAGGCAGTCTGAGGCTGCTGGGCAATGGGTTACAGGCCACGGGCGATCGCCTGACAGCGGGCGATATCAGTGTTGAGTTGAATGATGTTCAACCCAGTCAGCCCTATACTCTGGAAGTGCATCTGATGGAGAAAGACTCCAATCCGTTGATTTTTGTAATTCGAATCGCTGAAGACTAACTGGCCAGTACTCTATCGGCACAAGTCCGTTGAGCCAGCCTGAATTGTGGGTAGTATGGCTGTAAGAATCAACTACCTTTGTTCAACGGAATGGCTGGTGTATCTGGAGCTAAAGGGATAGGGGCGCTGCCGGTTGTAGGTCGTTTGTGGCGGCGGTTGGAAGCCCTGCCTCCGCCTGAGGTGGAAGAATCCCTGCTGTTAAGGGTGCTGGCACAGGCTATGGTGCTGGTAGGGATTGTGGCGACGGATGTGGCGGCATCAACCGCTATGAGTATCTGGGCGATCCCCCTCAGTATGGCGGGGGCCTGTTGGAGCTGGTATCGCCGACACAGACCCAATGTGGGCGCGAAATTTTGTATTGCGATTGGAATGCTGCTGGCCCTGGCAGCGTTTTTTGTGGGGTTGCGGCGAGAACTGAATGATACGCGCCTGGTGCTGGCGGAATTGCTGGTACAGCTTCAGGTGCTCCACAGTTTTGACCTGCCCCGCCGAAAGGATCTGGGCTACTCGATGGCGATTGGTCTAATCCTGATTGGAGTTGCCAGTACCCTGAGTCAGACCATGACCTTTGGGCTCCTGTTGTTGCTGTTTCTGGCGATCGCTCTACCCGTTCTGGTGTTGGATTACCGTTCCCGCCTTGGACTGCTGAGCCATCTATCCAGGTCTCCCTTCAAACAGGTGGGGCTGTCTCCCAGGCGTCTGGCAACCTTTCTGGTGGTCATTTTAGGATTGGGGTTGGCTATTTTTGTCTGTTTACCGCGCCTGCCCGGTTATCAGTTACGGACGTTTCCGGTGAGTGCTCCCCGCCCAGAAATGTTTGCAGATAATACCGAGATTATCAATCCGGGGTATGTGCGATCTGGCAACCCAGGGAAAGGTCAGGGTGCGAGAGGGGCTGGGGGAGAAGCTGGGTTAGGCCCCGGTCAATTGGATGAAAATTTTTACTATGGCTTTAGCAGCCGAATTAACCAGAACTTGCGGGGAGCTTTGAAGCCGCAGGTTGTCCTGCGGGTGCGATCGCAGGCGGAAGGGTTCTGGCGCGTCCTGGCGTTTGATCGCTACCTGGGGCAGGGATGGGAGATTTCTCAAAACGATAAAACGACAACGATCACTCGTCCCAGCTGGTCCTATCAGTTTTTCTTGCCCAGACCGGCTAGTCTGAATCGGACTAAGGAAGTGGTGCAAACCTATACGATTGTTTCGGAGTTGCCAAACCTGATTGCCTCCCTGATGCAGCCAAAAGAGCTTTATTTTCCAACCCAGCAGGTCGCCATTGATCCGGAGGGCAATTTGCGATCGCCCCTGGGGCTGGTGGAAGGCTTAACGTATACGGTGATTTCCCAGGTACCGTACCGCGATCGCACAAAGCTGCGAAATGCCCCTACCAATTATTCTGCCTACATGCGGGAACACTACCTGGCAGTTCCGCCCAGGATTGTGGCGAAGGTTCGGAAGCGCACAGAAGAACTATTGGCAACAGCTCCTAGTCCCATTACCTCAGCTTACGAAAAAGCCCTATTTCTGGCGCAGTCATTAAAGCAACGGTATTCAGTTCAACCCAATCTGCCCTTCCTGGGGGAGGACGAAGACCTGGTGGAAGCCTTTTTGTTTAAATATCAGGGTGGCTATCCAGACCATTTCTCCACAGCTCTGACCATCATGCTACGTTCGATTGGTATTCCTGCCCGACTGGCGGTCGGTTTCGGTCCGGGAGAGTTTAATCCCTTTACCGGCTTATATGTGGTTCGTAACACTGATGCCTATGCCGTTACCGAGGTGTTCTTTCCCAATTACGGCTGGTTTGCCTTTGATCCCATTCCGGGGCACGAACTAATTCCACCTTCTATTGAGGAAGACCAGACATTTACTGTTTTGCAGCAATTTTGGAAGTGGGTTGCGGGCTGGCTACCTTCTCCTCTGACCAACCAGGTTAGCCGTCTGCTGAGCTTTCTTTTAGGAATGGTGATTGGGGCCATTACTTGGCTGTTTGGACTGTTTTCCCAGGGATGGGTGGGACTGTTTGCCGGGTTGATTGGGGCGATCGCCCTGGGCTTTGGGGGCTGGTTGGCCTGGAAAGGATGGCAGAGTTGGCGCTACCAGCGCTGGTTAGCCAAGCTTCCACCGATGGAGAAACTCTATCGTCAAATGCTGGATTGGATGGCAGATCAGGGATTCCGTAAGCGTCCGGCTGAAACTCCCCTGGAATATGCTCGCCAATCCCAAACCCACCAACCGAGGCAGTGGGCGGTTGTGATTGAGGAAATTTCTGAAGCCTATGTCCGCTGGCGCTATGGCAACAAAATGCCCGATCTCAACCATCTCAAGCAGCAATTACAAGCTTTGAAGAAACGTCGTTAGGCATCATTCATGAAGGTTTCCCGGCACCATTTGCTCCTGGTGCTGATTCTCCTTGGAGGAGCAGCACTGCGATTCTGGCATCTGGATTCCAAACCCGTCTGGGCAGATGAGGTATTGACGGCCCTGTTTAGTTTGGGCCGTAGTTTTGATGATGTGCCGCTTAACAGGGCAGTTCCAGTATCCGAACTGGAACACCTATTTACGTTGAATCTGGCTACCTCCTGCCCTCAAATTGTGCAGACGTTATCAACTCAATCGGTCCATCCGCCCCTGTTCTTTTGCTGGATGCACAGTTGGATGGTCTGGATTCAGCAATTAGATCAATCCTGGGTATGGAAACTAAGGGCAATGCCAGCCCTGGTGGGAGTGGTGGCGATCTCGGCGCTCTACCAGCTCAACCGGGTTGCTTTTTCGCCTGCTGCGGGTCTCCTGGGTGCGGCATTCATGGCGGTTTCCCCTTTCGCGGTTTATCTCTCCCAGGAAGCCCGCCACTACACCCTGCCCATGCTTCTGATCACGCTGGCATTGCTGGGTCTGTATCAGCTTCATCGTGATCTTTACCATCAACGCTTTCGTCCCGCGATCTGGCTTGGTTGGATACTGGTCAATAGTCTTGGCTTTTATGTTCACTACTTCTTTCTGCTGGCGTTCTTTGCCCAGGCAGCAACCCTGTTGATTAACTTCTTGAGCCTGAAATACCTGCCAACTCTCCATCCCCTGCCCTTGACTCTTCACCTGTGGCGATCGCTGGGGGCAATTGCCCTTGCTATCATTAGCACTTGCCTTACCTACCTTCCCTGGCTGCCTACACTGGTCAACCATCTGACCCGCCCCGAAACCGATTGGTTAAACACTCCCCAATCGAACTGGCTGGATGCCATTGCGCCTCTTTACCAACTTCCCCTGGGCTGGATCATCATGGTCATTGCTCTGCCAGCAGAAAGTGAATCTGTCTGGATTGCAGCCATTTCTGTTGGAATGATGCTGCTGTTTACGGGATGGGTTGGGTGGAAAGTATTCCCTAAATTCTGGCAACTTTGGAGTACACCCGAAACTCATCTGGCAACCCGGATACTGGTCGTTTTCATTTTGCTGGTGCTATTAGAATTCTTGATCATTGTTTACCTTCTCAACAAGGACATTACTCAAGTTCCCCGTTACAACTTCATTTACTTCCCTGCTGTGTGTGCCCTTTTGGGAGCCAGCCTGAGTCAAACCACTGCGGGAACCCAATCCTCAGAGGCAGCGATAGCAAGAGATTCTATTAATGCTTCAAAGCCCAGGCACTGGAGGTTGAAGGCTGCAAGAAAAGGGATGGGAGTTGTTGCCTGGTTGTTGCTGGTTGGGGTGTTGAGTAGCGCATTGGTTGTTGCAAATCAGGTGTTTCAGAAGCCTTACCAGCCAGATCGGGTTGCCCAAAATATGCTGGTAGAACCTGCAAAACCACTGCTTGTAAGTCTTGCCTACATGGATTTTCAGGATATTGCATTGGGCCTTAGTTTTGAGCTGGCGTTGAACCATGAAGCACGACATCAGGCTGCCTACCCAAATGGGAATTACTTTGCCTTTCTGGCGCGATCGCAGGGCTACGAGCGCATCTGGCAAACCCTTCCTGAACTCAACCACCCACTCCCCTTCCCCCTGAACTTTTGGTTGGTCGCTCCAGGTTTGCGTCGAGCTGACTATCCTCCTCAATTATCCTTAGCCACCAACCAGTCGGGAACTCAGGCAACTTGCAAACTTGACCCAGGTAACTATCACCGTCTTGGTGTTCCCTATCAAATGTACCGATGTCAAGCGAATTAGACCATGTTGACTTTGCGAAGTTCGACACGATCGCCTTCAAAAACCTGAATCTTTAACTCATACCCTTCCATCAACAACATTCCGACAAGCGGATCTGAATCAGCTTCATCTACTGGAATGTAGCAGTCCTAAATCAGTCGTAAGATGAAGAGGCTTTGTGAGAAAGGGTTTCTGCGGAACCCTTTCTCACAATCCAAATAGGATCGCTATAGTTAGCAAGGTGTCATCCCAACTTTGTCTTCATCATCCAGATAAGGATTTCTTGCTACTCAATAGTCATATAGCCTTCACAAATAGGTTACGAACAAGGGGGTGTGGGGGCTTCGCCCCCTACACAGGGGTGGACCCCTGCATCCCGTTCAAACTCCAAGAAAGGATGGCTGTAGTGGTTCGCTCAACTCAAGAACACTTCATTTCACTTGCGCGGTCTAACACTTTTTGGGACGTTCACTCGCTAAGATGACTGGTATCAAAAATGTAGCAGTAGTCATTGTGGTTAGGATGGGGTGCAGAGAAACCCTGGCTGGGGGCACCGCCCCCCATCTCCTTTAAGCCCAATGTTCTAAAGCGTTTGCGTAGAGCTATACCAGGAGCGGGGCGAGGGGATTTATGCAGAGCGTTGTTTCTCCTTCTGAGACAGCAGAACGGTTTCGGAGCTTACAGGCGCAATTGCGCGATCGCTGGAAAACCGTTGAACTGTTTGACAGCAGTGATGCAGATATTGTGGTGGTTCCTTCCCTCAGCCTCGATCAGCGAGAATTGCTCAAGATTGAAGGGTTTCACCACTACGAAGAGCGGTTGCTGTTTTCGCTGATTCGGCTGCGGAATCCTCGTACCCGACTGGTTTACATCACATCCCAGCCACTGCATCCCAGTGTAATTGATTATTATTTGCAGCTATTGCCGGGAATTCCGTTTTCCCATGCTCGCGATCGCCTGCTACTGCTTTCTACCTATGATTCTTCCTTCAGTCCACTGAGCCAGAAGGTACTGGAGCGTCCCCGTTTAATGGAGCGGATTCGGCAAGCGGTGAATCACGATCGCTCCTACATGATTTGCTTCAACTCAACGGCAGCAGAGCGGGAACTCTCAGTACATCTGGGAATTCCCCTTTATGCCCTTGATCCCGACCTGTTGCAGTGGGGAACGAAGAGCGGCAGTCGGCAGATTTTCGCTGAGGAAGCCATCCCCCACCCCGATGGCAGTCCTGTGGTGTGGTCAGCAGCGGATCTGGCGATCGCGGCGGCGGAGTTGTGGGAACGGCAACCGGGGTTGCAACGGATGGTGATCAAACTGAATGAGGGATTCTCAGGAGAGGGAAATGCCCTGCTGGATCTGCGCCATATTCAGGAATTTAGCCCAGGCGTTGCTTCCCATGCCGAACGGGTAAAGATGCTGAGCAAACAGTTTGAGCTACTCAGCTTTGAAGCCAGAAACGAAACCTGGGAGCGTTTCAGCAGCCGGATTCCAGAACTGGGAGCGATCGCAGAAGCCTTTATTGAGGGCGAAGTGAAGCGATCGCCCAGTGTGCAGGGACGGATTACCCCTATGGGCGAGGTCGAAATCCTTTCCACCCATGACCAGATTTTAGGCGGGCCCAGTGGTCAAATTTACCTGGGCTGCAAATTTCCAGCAGATGAGTCCTACCGTTTGCGGCTTCAAGAATTGGGGATGCGGATTGGCAAGAATCTGGCAGAAAAGGGAGTAATGGAGCGATTTGGCGTCGATTTTGTCACCGTCCACCAACCAGACCAACCCGGTAAACCCGAATGGGACGTGCAGGCAATTGAGATCAACCTGCGTAAGGGGGGGACAACGCACCCCTTCATGACGTTAAAGTTTCTCACCAACGGACGGTACGACCTCTCTAGCGGAATGTTCTACAGCCAACAGGGACGGGCGAAGTACTACATTGCAACCGATAACTTGCAGAAGGAACGTTATCGGGGATTGCTACCAAACGACCTGATGGACATTATCGCCCAACACCAACTCCACTTCGACACCAGCACTGAAACCGGTACCGTATTTCATCTGATGGGCTGTCTTTCAGAGTTTGGCAAATTGGGACTGACCAGCATTGGCAACTCTCCCCAGCAGGCAGAAGCTATCTACAATCGGCTGGTGAAAGCCCTGGATGAGGAAACCCGCCCGGTGACAGAAGAAACTCGGCCCAGCTTGGTTTGCCCGTTCTCAATGGGGTGGTAGAGGGATCCTCACCCCTCACCCCCTCTCCTCACCTCTTCTAACAACTAACAACTCTCTCAGCCCCTAGCCGCCAACCCCCTATCCCTGGCTTCAAAAGTTTCAGCATGGGGAGTCAGGGTGACCAAATCTTCGATATTGCGCAGCATAGTGTTGCAAATGGCATCGAGTGGTAGATCATTGGGGTCGTGACCAAAAGGATTTTCGATTTCGATCCCAATTTCCTCAATGCCAAACAGGGTAAAGCTGATGAGGGCTACGGTTGGTCCGGTCCACCAGCCCAGACTGCCAACCATCTGGAAGGGTAGTGACAGGCAGTAGAGGAGGAGCAATTGTTTAAGATGAATGGCATAGGCAAGGGGCATGGGAGTTTTTAGGATACGTTCGCAACCTCCCAGCATATCTACCATCTGGTCGAGTAATTTGTGCATGGCATTGAGCTGGTAGATATTGAGCATATTCCGCTCGTACTGCTGTTGCAGGTAGTCACCAATCCAGAAGGCAATTTCCAGGGGGGATGGTTCATACCTTTAAGTTTGCGGTAGCGATCGCCCGGTAGAAGGGCTTCCAGTTCCTCATTGATGGATTCCTGCCGCAAATGCTGTTTCATCGCGATACAGAAGGCGACGAGCATTTTGAGAGCAGTGATTTTCTGGCGGCGATCGCCCTCATCCTGAGCTTTCACCGCAATCCAGATCTGGCGGGCCAGGTTACGCACCGTATTTACCAGTGTTCCCCAACACTTCCGCCCTTCCCAGAATCGCTCATAAGCCGTGTTGGTGCGGAACACCAGCAACAAACCCAGAACGATATTCGGGATCAGGCTGGCCAGGATGGGAAGCGCCACGGGTTGCCTGAGATAGAAAAGAAGGGTGACAAACAGGCCAAACAGACCACAAAAAATGGTGCGTCCCAAAACGGCTGGAACCACCGAACCTTTTAACTGAAGGGCAACCTGAAACCAGCGCTTGCGTTCAATGCTCATGCCGCCAACTAACAAATTTCCTTAACAAAGATAGCCGATGTCTGCGGCTCTCCTGAGAGTTTGGTGATAAGCGACGCCTATCACCAAAAAGCAAAATCAACATTTCAGGGATTTTGTTTTAGATGAAAGAGTAGCTCATGCCACTCTTTCACCGGCAAGCTGAGAGAACCATGTCTGCAATGGGCAATATAGGGCAGGGGGAAAGGGAGAGATGGGTGAATAGTTGTGAGTGGTTGGTTGTTAGTTGTTAGAAACGAGTGAAATGACAGGCGACGGGTGCCAGGTGACGGGCAGCAGGCGATGCAGGACCTGTAGCCCGGTGCCTGCCGCCTATTGCCTCATCTGAACTCATCCACACATCCATACCTTCTACTCCGTCATCCCTGAGTCAGGTTAGTCTGTCTGTAAAGATTATTGGCAAAGATTATTTGGAGGGAGAGATTTTGCTGCGTCAAATTTCGGTGTCGGTTCTGGCGATTTTTGTAGTAGGCTCTGGGCGGGCAATCGCCCAACCTTCCCCTCTGGCTAAGGACGCTTCCCCTCCAGTGGTTACCACAGTTCTACCTGCCAGTACAGCGGGTGTTGTCCTGATTAATACGACTTCAGAAGCCTGGGCTGAGCTGGAACAGTTCAACCCTTTTCCTGAAAGTTCTTTTTCGCCATTCACATTTCCTCTGACCTTCGGAAAGTTAGTCTTTACTCAAGAAATTCAACCCTGGTTGGGAGATCGGGCGGCGATCGCACTGATGCCTGCCACGACTCAGGACAAATCATTTCGCTCCAGTACAGTCCTGTTGCTTCCCATCAAGGACTCCAGCCGCTTTACAGCCTTCCTGGATAAGGTGAAGACAACATGGGGCCAGCCTCAGATCGAGCGGGACTATAAGGGGGTCACCCTCATACAGTGGACTGCACCCAATCCTTCCGCAGAGCCTTCTGACGAGCAACCACCTGTTGCTTCACCCAATAAGCCTTCAGAGAAACCCACCATCCCCGAACCGAAAAGCTCTCCCCCACCTCTATCCCAGCGATACCGTCTTTTGCAGCCCTCAGCATCAGCATCCTCCGTCCCTCTGCTCCCCAGCCCCTCCGCTCCTGCTCCCCTCTCCCCTTTTCCAGAACAGTCACCCGACACACCTCGCCTATTACCAGCAGCGGGTGAGAAGAAGAACAAAGCAGCAAAACCAGATAGCAAAGAGCCAGCGCCAGATCTTGAAGATCGAATTCCACCGCTGACGCCGCTTCCGCCTTCTTCGGAGCTGATGTTTCGCGGTGTGACGATCGCCCTCCTGCCTGATGCCGTTGCTGTCGCCTCCCACGATCGGGCCTTAGAGAAGCTGATCGATGCCCGTTCCTCAGAGGCAACAACCCTGGCAAAGAATCCCTTATTTCAAAGAACTCTGAAGCATCCTCAGTTTGGGCGATCGCTGATCGTCGGTTACGGTAATATCGCCGGGTTTACCAGCTACTTAACTGCTCTGCTGGATAGGGTTTCAGGGCTTCCCCCAGCCATCCTGATTCCAGCCCTGGCAGAAAGCCAGATTGCCCTGCTGACAAAGGTTTACAACACCGTTGATACCCATCTCTGGGTTCAACCCGAAGGACTCCACGGCCAGACCAATTTTTACTTCTCCACTCCCCAACCCCAACTGGCCACTCCAGCAATCCCCGATGCCAATCAGGTTCTGGCTCGCTTGCCTGGAATCACCTACGTAGCCGCCAACGGCTACAACTTCAAGCAGCAATGGCAAAGGTTCCTTGACGCGGTTTTTCCTGGACCCACTAGCCAGCAATGGCTCAACAAAGCGCGAGCCGAGTTTCGTAAGCAAACCGGACTTGATCTGGATAAAGACATTGTCAGTTGGATGGATCGGGAATACGCCGTTTTCTATTACCCAACTACGGGTGGCCTGTTCAACTATATCTCTCCCAAATTTAACCTGGGGATTGGCTTTATCTTTCAAACCAGCGATCGCCCCACCGCTGAAGCCACCCTCAAAAAGCTTGACCAGTATATTCGCTCGGCCTCAAAAGGGGAGGCGATCGTAGCTCAGCGTCGCCTCAAAGGAATACCCATCACCAGTTGGGAAGGGAAAGACCGCGGCAAAACCCAAAGCATTTTTTCCTACGGCTGGGTCAGTGACGATACGCTACTTATCACCACCGGAACTGGAGCCATGGCCGACCTGATTCCCAGACCCTACCTGCCCCTCAACCTCAACCCCAACTTCAAAACTGCGATCGCCAGTTTCCCCAATCCCAACGAAGGCTACGTCTACGTCAATATGGGAGCCACCCTCTCTTTCCTTTACGGACTCATCCTGCCCTCTGTTCCCCCAGAGTATGCTCCTTTCGTGCAGGAATTTCAGCGCATCATTGGCACCATTCGCAGTGCCAGTTCTAGCAATTCCATCACCGCCGAAGCTCACCGAGTTGATTCCCTCTGGGTGTTGGGTCGCGTGAGAAAGACGACAGAAGAGAAAGATGGACGGTAGGAAAGGGATAGACCTAACAAGGTAATGATGAATGGCGCTAGCCACCATCATTAACAACTCAAAAATCATTACGATTTGGGCACTACCAGGAAAGGGATAGGAGTAGGTGATGGGATGGATGGGTGAATGATTCATCCTGTTTTTCAGCGACGCCATATCCCCACAGACAACCCCGCAGCGTAACAATCCGTATCATAGGAGTAATGCGCTATACCTTTTTCCATGCTGACTCGAATTAAAGACCTTGCTGCCAACCTGGCTCCTCGTTTAATCGAAATTCGTCGTCATTTGCACAGCCATCCCGAACTGAGTGGACAGGAATTTCAGACGGCAGCCTATGTGGCGGGTGTATTGTCTTCCTGTGGGTTGCAGGTCAAAGAAGGGGTGGGGAAGGTGGGGGTCGTGGCAGAACTGGTCGGAGCAGGGATGGATTCTCGGCTGCTGGCTATTCGCACGGATATGGATGCGTTGCCAATTTCTGAGCGTACCGGGTTGGAGTTTGCCTCCCGTCAACCGGGAGTTATGCACGCCTGCGGGCATGATGTTCACACTACAGTAGGGCTGGGAACCGCGATGATCCTGTCCCAGTTGGGACAGCCGTTGCCCGGAAATGTTCGGTTTCTGTTTCAATCGGCAGAGGAAACGGCCCAGGGTGCCCGCTGGATGGTGCAGGATGGGGCCATGGAAAAAGTAACTGGAATTTTTTCGGTGCATGTGTTTCCGACGATTCCAGCGGGGGTGATTGGGGTACGATATGGGGCCCTGACAGCAGCGGCAGACGATTTGGAAATTACTATTCTGGGGGAGTCTGGGCATGGGGCCCGCCCCCACGAGGCCGTAGATGCGGTCTGGATTGCGGCTCAGGTAATCACGACTTTGCAGCAGGCGATCAGTCGAACTCATAACCCATTACGCCCGGTAGTGCTGACGATTGGACAGATTAGTGGTGGGCGGGCACCGAATGTGATTGCGGATCAGGTGAAATTGCTGGGAACGGTGCGATCGCTCCACCCCGAAACCGGCGGAGCCCTACCCAACTGGATTGAGCGAATTGTGGCCAGTGTCTGCCAGCCCTACGGTGCCCGTTACCAGATCAACTATCGGCGGGGTGTCCCCTCGGTGCAGAACAATATGGCGATGACTCAACTGATTGAGTCTGCGGCGGAAGAAGCCTGGGGCAGCCAGGGTGTTCAAATCATCCACGAACCGTCCCTGGGTGCGGAAGATTTTTCTGTCTATTTGCAATATGCGCCAGGTAGTATGTTTCGCTTAGGCGTTGGTTTTCGAGATCGGCACAATTATCCTCTGCATCATCCTCAGTTTGAGGTGGATGAGTCGGCGATCGTGACGGGGGTTGTCACGCTGGCCTACGCAGCCTGCAAGTACTGGCAACAATCGGAACATTTGCTGCACGCCTAGCCTAATGTCCTTCCAGCAGGCTGCTTCTGTTACAGATTGTCATAATATGCCCAATCGATGTACGATGACACGTTGAGATTGAGTAAACGCAGGATGGGTGAGGCTTGGCCGTAAGGTATTGGTCGCTGAGTGAAATTGATTGCAAACAAATAGTTGGTGTGAGTCCTATGAGTGAAACCCCTTACCTTTCGGTTGTGGTAACTGCCCGCAATGACAATCACGGTGGCAATATGCTGCGTCGAATGCAGATTTTTGTTAGTGGTTTGTTAGAGCAATGTCAGCGCTATAAGTTACCAGCCGAACTGGTGTTGGTGGAGTGGAATCCCCCGGCAGATCGTCCGCGGCTGGCAGAAGCTCTGGACTGGTCGCCTCAACCCAGCCCTTGCCAGATCCGAATTATTGAGGTTCCACCTGAAGCTCACCAGCGGTTCAACCACTCCGATGTGCTGCCCCTGTTTCAAATGCTGGGAAAGAATGTGGGTATTCGCCGGGCCAGGGGGCAGTTTGTGCTGGCAACCAATATTGACCTTCTGTTTACTAACGAGCTATTTGATTTTCTGGCATCTCGCAAACTGAAATCGGATGAGATCTATCGGGTCGATCGCTACGATGTCCCCGCTGATGTTCCGCTGGGGTGTCCCATTGATGAGCAGCTAGCCTACTGTGAGAACCATATTCTGCGAATTAACCATCGGTGTGGTACTGATATTTTGAAACCGGAACCCGTGGAAATTGAGGCGATCGCTGACACTCCCGCAGAGCCCACCGAACCCCAGCCCTCCAGTATTGACTGGGACTCCATTCCAGAGTCTCTGACACCAACCCTTCTCAAGATTAGAAGCGTTTATCGACGATTATTGCCGGTGGAAGTTAAAGATTTCATCCTCCGGCTCATGCCCACTGATCTGGTTGATTGGCTGATTCGTCGGGGTTTGCTGACCTTTCAGCCTCCCCCGCCCCAGCCTGAACCAGCGACAGTTGCCGAATCGGAACCCGTTGAAGAACCAATATTACCCCAGCTTCACCTCAACGCCTGTGGTGACTTCACGCTCATGGATCGGGAACACTGGTTTGCCCTGCGTGGCTACCCAGAATTTGAAATGCATGGGCTGCACCTGGACTCTATTCTTTGTTTTGCGGCTCACTACCGGGGTTTGAAGGAGCGTGTGCTGGGGAATGGTATGCGGGCTTACCACATCGAGCACACCCGTACCTGGTTTCATGACGTTGCTCCAGAGACGTTTGTCGATCACGGCAATGCGGAGCAGATTCCTAAACTCAGTTTTGAACAGCTTGTTTCCTTTGGGTTGTTGATGAAACAACTGAAGCGTCCCCTCACCTTTAATGAAGACTCGTGGGGACTGGGCAATTTGGATTTGCCCGAAATTGAAATTACCGTCCCGTCCCGTGATTCTGAGAGCATTGCTGCTTCTAACAACCTGGTTATGAGTTGAGTTTGGATATTCTAGAGTGGGTTGCGATCGCAACTCAATTTCTCACTCGAAGGAACTCAATCAAAGGCAATCCCAGCTGAAATACTTCTTTATGCGCCTTCTAAAAACGCTGGATCACCTGAAAAAGCTGCCCATCAGGGTAGATTGGGAGATTTTTGTGCTCCTGGTTCTGCCGCTGGTTTTGTTACTTGTGAACAACGAGTGGATCTTTACCAATGCCTTTGCTGGCTATATCGATAGCTGGATGTATCTGGGCTACTTTGTCGATTTTGTCAAACACCTCCAGACTTATCGGCTTGGTTATTACGGCACCCGCCTCTCGTGGATTATTCCGGGTTATTTAATCTACGAGACCTTTCCCCCGATGGTTGCCAACTATGTGCTGCACCTGTTGGTTTATTACCTCTCTACCATTTCCCTGTATTTTTTGCTGAAGCTGACTCTTGATCGCCGGGTGGGATTGCTCTGTGCCATTTTGATGGGGTTCTATGCCCCGTTTTTGCAGGCAGTTGGGTGGGACTACCCCGATGGCATTGGGATTGGCTATTTTTTACTGGCTTTGCTGATGCTGACCTATGCGGCTAAATTTGCTCGCTGGCAGCTATTTCTGGGTCTGGCAGGGGCGTCTTATGCTGCCCTGGTGTATTCCAATTTGTATTGGGTTCCTTTCTTTCCGCCGCTGGTTATTCATTACCTGGTGTTGAATCGGCAGCATCGAAAAAATCCAGTTTTCAAGAGTGCGCTCTTTTTTGTGGTTGGAATTCTGGCATTGACAGTTGCCCTTGGCATCTTCAACTACACCCACGACAAACAGTTTCTATTTTTCATGCCCACGATCCGGTATCTCATGTCAATCCGATTTAACCGGAGTGCCCATTACTATGATGCTTCGTTTGATTGGGTCTTTACGCGGGCATGGATTTATCCGATCGGGCTGGTTTCCTTTGCCAGTCTGATATTTTTGATATTCAACTGGAGACAGCGTTCTGAAGCTAGCGACCGCATCCAGCTCCTGTATCAGTTCAATCTGCTGCTGTTTGTTCTGATTATGATTTTTTGGGAGTCGCGCGGATGGCCGGCAATTCAGTATTTCTACTACGCCAGTTCGGTGATCCCCTGCCTGTTTCTGGCGATCGCGGCTCAAATCTATCCCTTGACAAAACGCCTCAACTCCTGGCAATTTTTCGTGGTGGTGGCGGCCTCCATGTTGATGATTCCCACAGTAAAGTTCTTCAGCCTCGCCCTCTGGCTGTATCATCGTTTCTCCGTCATCCTGGTCTTTTCCCTGGTGCTGCTGATTGTGGCCTTCCTGGTCAGGTATCGCTACAAAGCAGCGGTTGGCTTCTTTGCCCTGGTGTTTGCCATGGTTGCGTTTACCTCCTTCAACATGGCCTACTTTGGCGGCACTATCTTTAGCGGAACCCAGTATGGTCCCCGTAGCGATGCTTTTATGGCCGTTGTGAAAGGGTCAAATGTGATTAAGACTAATGTGCCGGAGATCAAGCGGATCGTGCGCCAGAATAAGCGCCTGTTCTGGTATGACGTGGATTCGGAATATGGACGACTGTATCAGGCGATCGCCTCCACTTACCTTTGGCATGGATTGATGGTCAACGAAAGTTTCCCCTCCATGCACGATATGGTACTCAACGTTACCCCCATCCAGGTTGTCACACCCGGATCAAAACTCATTATCTTTTCTCAGCAAACCGATCCCACTCAGATCCTGAAGCAAGCCGATGAAGGACTGAAGAAAATCAATCAGCAAGCCAAATTCCTGAATCAAGAGCGCATCCAATCTGGAAACTTAGATTTCACAATGACCATCATTGAAACTGTAGAAAAGCCCTCTAAAGAGATAGGGAGAAGCCAGGAACTGGGACAGAAGTCAGGAGGGGTAGACCTAACCTCGTAGCGCAGGTCTGAATCTCCCCTGCCCCTCTGTTCTCCCACTCTTTCAGTAGTCCTACTTAGTGGTGCCCAAATCGTAATGATTTTTGAGTTGTTAATGATGGTGGCTAGCGCCACTCATCATTACCTTGTTAGGTCTACAGTCCTACTTATTAAAGTATAGCTGTCGCCAAGTTGCTTAGGACACTGGGTTTAAGGGGGGTGTAGGGGCTTCGCCCCCAGCCAGGGGTTCCACCCCTGCACCCCGTCCTAAGCCTGGTGGCTATAGCTATAGGTAGAATAATCAGGTACTCCTGAAAGCCCTGCGGCAAGAGTGTGCTAGTTTTAGACTATTTTTCTCTGTCATTTATAAAAGAGCATTACTTATATCCAAAAGTGTGGGATGGTAAGCCAACCGAATCTGTAGGTAAACAAAACAGGTCTCCAGCATAGAAGTTCTTTTCGATCGCCGCCTGGCTCAACCCTACGGATGCCGAAGTGATGTAGAGCATATTCAACTCTGCTCCACCAAAAGTACAGGAGGTTGGGCACTGCACCGGCATCGGAACGCGTTGCATTTCCTGACCATCCGGATCAAATTGGATCACACACCAACCATCCCACATGGCAGACCAGATACAGCCGTTGCGATCAATCGTAATACCATCAGGAAAGAAAGACTCATTGCTTAAATCAATGAATACACGTCGATTTCTGATTGACCCACTTTGGAGATCAAAATCATAGGCATAAATCCTTTGCTGGGGGGTATCAGTCAGGTAAAACGTGTGCTCATCCGGACTCCAGCCCAACCCATTAGAAATGGTCAATCCCGACTCCATCTGGTGCAAAGATCCATCGGGATCATAACGGTACAAACCACACACGGGATTCTCTGGATGCATCGCTCCAATCCAGAAGCGTCCAGCAGAATCACATTTGCCATCATTCAGTCGATTGCGGGGATGGCGAGCTTCCGCTTCAATTGTCAGAATCGGGGTCACGCTACCATCACGGGTATCCAGGAACGCCAGACTGTGCCGTTTTGCAATGATCAATTGATACAACCCCGCCGGAACCGCACAGCTTACCATATCATCAATTTCAAAGTAGCGGGTGTGTTTAGTCGCCGGATCAAACTGATGCACCCGATGGTTGTAAATGTCCACCCAATAGAGCATCTGAGTTGCCGCGTGCCAGCAGGGGCCCTCTCCCAATCTGGCCCGTGTGGGGACGATGGGTTGGGGCGAAGGGTGTGAGGTGTTGTGGGTTTGAGTGTTAGAGGGTGAGGGCATTCAAGTGAGGGGAGAGGTGTAAAGTGTGAGGGGTAGTCATGGAATAAGGAGCAGGGGATGTCACTTCTTAACCCGCTGGAGCAGTTGATAAAGGCAGGCAATATTGGGTCTCAGGAGTTTATAGCCAACCTGCTCAAACATCACCATTACTCTAAACTGGAAGCAGGGATTTGAAGGAGTTGTAATGGAGATTTAATTAAAAAGAATATTGTTCACCTGATGTGCAACTTAAAGAAAGCCCTCATCCCCCAGCCCCTTCTCCCTACTTGGGAGAAGGGGAGCAAGATATTTTCA
>JAIMBL010000327.1 GCA_023511615.1 Leptolyngbyaceae cyanobacterium HOT.MB2.61 | reverse complement strand
GGGGTGGGGGCTTCGCCCCCAGCCAGGGGTTCCACCCCTGCACCCCGTCCTAAGTCTGGGGGCTATAGCTATAATGATAAGTCTTGCTTATCATTAAACTTTCGGGAGAGCCGTTACAGAGAGGCTTCAAGTTACAGAGAGGCTTCAAAGTGTTGATGAATTTACCTCATGGCCTCCCCATGTATCAGATACCGAGAGTCAATTGCCAGCTTTTCAGCATACCGGTGTCTCCCGCAGCCAGGTCAACAACCTGCAATTCCCAACTTCCCTGAGCGGGTTGATTCAAAAAACGGCGTAGAAGCGGTGTGGTTTGCAGGGTATAGATAGTCTGAAGATTGCTCCTGCGTCCTAATGTGCGCCCTTGCAGAAGTACGGTTTCACCCGATGGGGCAGTTAAGGCAATTTCCAGATCTCCTAAGAAGCTGTGTTCAATCCCAACCCCGACTTGAACATCACGCACAAGCCTTGATTCAGAAAACCGGATCAGGCTCGTGACTCCGTTGGCATTGTTGTCTGGAATTGCGGCATTTGTTGTGTTCTGTTGTTGAAGATAGCGAGATGCGGCTACGAACGCCTGCTTTTGCTGTTGGGCTGCTGTCTGGACGGCTTTAAACGCATTCACCTTACCATAACCAAACCAGTCACACCGCCCCCCGGCTTCGTAGGTTCCCTTACGAAAACCAAACTGAGGGTCAGCACTGGTA
This sequence comes from Leptolyngbyaceae cyanobacterium HOT.MB2.61, assembly GCA_023511615.1. Classification (GTDB taxonomy): domain Bacteria; phylum Cyanobacteriota; class Cyanobacteriia; order Leptolyngbyales; family Leptolyngbyaceae; genus Leptothermofonsia. The sequence goes on along the minus strand of JAIMBL010000327.1, from coordinate 3,393 downwards.
TCGGTGATTTTGTCAGTCGTTTGTTGCAAAATTTGCTTGACCTCGGTGGCGGTGAGGTCAGGGTTGACGGACAGAATCAGGGCCGCCACTCCAGCCACCAGCGGACAGGCACTGGATGTCCCGCCAAAATCCGTAGTGTAACTGCCAGGGTCGTAGCCTGGAGTGCCGGGGCGATCAACGGTGACAATTCCCAATCCAGGCAGAGCCCCTCTCACTTCCGGCGGCGTGTAGATAAATCCCGTTTCCTGCAACCCAATGCCTGGGGGAGCATTGTTGCTGGGTGCACAGACTGAAACCCCAGTGCCCCAGTTGCTGTAAGCTGCTTTTTTGTTGAGGCTGGTGCAGGCTGAAACAGTGATTACATCCGGGTGAACGGTAAATCCATTCAACCAGGCCGTTGGGCCGTTCAAAACATTGTTGGGCCAGCCCCGCTCATTCACAGTGCCATTGGTGGGACGGTTAGCATTTCCAGCAGCAAATACGATCACGCATCCTTTCCCATTGCGTCCTTCGATCGCCGCCCGCGTCAGTGCAGCCCGTTGCCGTAATGAGAGGGGAAAGTAAACAGCCGCCGGACCCCAGCTACAGGAGATGACGGACGCTCCTCTGGCGATCGCCCAATCAAACAGTTCCTCGATCGCTTCATCATCCAGATAACCCGTTGTCCGAATCGGCATCAGGGCGCAACCAGGTGCAATGCCGACCGTTCCCACCCCATTTTCCTCGGCAACGGCAACCCCTGCGCAAGAGGTGCCGTGGTTGTCTTCTACCTCTTCAGGCAAGGGCAAAAAATCATTCTCCTTCAAGTCCCTGGGAGCAACAATTTTGCCGACTCCCTGAAAATCGGGGTGTCTCAAATCAATGGAGTCATCCATAATCGCCACCACCACTGAACGAATGCCCCGGGTAATATCCCAGGCTTGTTCAGCAAACACATGGGAGCCTGCTGCCAGATTGGGGCCGCCATTATGGTTCAGATGCCACTGTTTGGGATAGAGGGGGTCTTTAGGACGATAGAGATGTTGAGTCCGCACAACCACATTCGGTTCAGCAGTCAGCACCTCCGATCGCTGCATCAATCGATTCGCAATCTTTACCGGATTTTCCGTCGCGGCTGGCGTTGTCTCCAGCACAAAAGTATTGGGAATTCCAGCTACGGGCTTAACCTGACGGAGGCCAGCACTGGCAATGATTTGGGCGATCGCTTCCGCGCTAACTTGGGGTGCAAACTGAACCGTAATCTGATTCGTCACATACACCAGAGAACCCGGATCATCCTTTAAGTGATAAATATGGGTTACATAGTTGACCGTTTCAGCCTGCCGCATCTGCTGCATCACCGTATCCCGCTGTTCCGGGTCAACCATAATTTCAGCCAGTTGTCCCGGTGCTTGCCCCGGTTTGACCTGCGCTGGAAGCCCCTGCACCAATTGCGCCAGGTCTGCCTTGTCCGAGGCATTGATGGCAAAACGGTCTGCTACTTTTTCCAAAAGCAACTCTTCTCCTCCTCGCTGCAAAACCTTACCTACGCTTGACTCAGGCATGGATGCCCCCTGATTGCCTGAAGCAGGGTTTACTGGTGTTTGATCCGTCATAATCAATCCCTCAAAGCTATCCCAAAAAATCGCCAATCCCCTTATATAGGCTTAGATCATCCCCACCCCGATACAAGAGGGGCTGTCAGTGGTAAGATACGTAAGTCTCATTACCTATCCCACTTTTCCAACACCTAACTCTCGCCCCATGGAATTTTTTGCAAAGACTCGTTTTCTTTTTGCTGCTGGCCTCATTGCTGCCTCTATTCTGGCCACATCCTCTCTAGGCCAACGAATGAGTAGTACTGCTCAGGAATTGCCAACGAGTCCCAATCAGGCAAAACCGATCGATCCAAATGATCCAAACGTTTTGCGTCCTGTCGATCAAGAGAACAACCTTCTCAGTATGCCAGGTGGGCAGCGCTTGATGGAAGACGCTCAAAAAGCGGTAGCTGCCCAAAACTATACACTTGCGGTTAAAAAATTGCAGGAAGCCCGTCAGGTGTTTAACCAGCTTTCCAATTTTCATCAAGATCTGGCCGGTAGCTTCTCCGGAATTGATAACCGGATTGCAGATAGCCAGCGGAAAAAAGCTCTGGAGGCTGCTCAACTAAGGGACGAGGCCACCTATCGATTGGCTCTGGTACACCGGGCCCAGAACCAACCGGAACTGGCAGTTCCCTTGCTGGTACAAATTATTCGAAGCCAACAGCCCACCCGTGATTTGGGGCAAAAGGCTTATCAACAGCTTTTTGAACTGGGATTTGTAGATTCTCCCTACCCTCGTCCACGCGCGGAACAGCCCAATACGAAGCAGTAACCTGATGATCAGTCTCCAATGAGCTCTGGCATCAGGTAAATGCTAGCGCAAGTCACTGGATAGGACGTTAGACTGGATGCTAGCAAATGATTTGTTAAGGAGGATGAATGGTTAGCCCGGAGCAGGTTGAGGCAATGATTAAAGCCGAAATCCCCGATGCCCAGGTTCAGGTTCAGGACCTGACTGGCGGCGGAGACCATTATCAGGTGACAGTGATATCCTCAGAATTTGAGGGAAAGGGACTGGTTCAACAGCACCAGATGGTCTATGGGGCTGTCCGACAGGCCATGTCTAGCGAAGCAATTCATGCCCTGGCGCTTAAGACTTATACTCCCCAAACATGGGCGGCAACGGGTCAGAGAGTTTAAAGTAACCGTTTGCGATCGCCGCTTCCTCAAAATTGTCCAATTTAGTCCCGTTCTCATACACTCTTATACTTTTAAGCTATGACTCCTGAAACTCAAGAGCGCATTGACAATCTGGTCAAGCAAAACAAGATTATTGTCTTCATGAAGGGCAACAAGCTGATGCCCCAGTGTGGTTTCTCTAATAACGTAGTGCAAATTCTGAATGCACTGGGTGTTCCGTTTGAAACCGTAGATGTGCTGGAAGACTACGACATCCGTCAGGGAATTAAGGAATACTCTAACTGGCCCACGATTCCCCAGGTCTATATCAATGGGCAATTTATCGGCGGTTCGGACATCATGATCGAGCTTTACCAGAAAGGGGAACTGCAACAAATGGTTGAGGTCGCTCTGGCATCCTAGTAACGCGGGTCTAACAGAGAGCTAAGGAAGAAGATCGCCAGGAGAGGGAGCGATCGCTCATTCTGCTGCTGTTGGAGCAAAAGCTGGGTGAACTCTCTCTTGAGCCCATTGAAGCAAATCAAGGGTTGGATGATGCAGCGCAAATTGTTGAGTAGGTTCTTCCAACCCCTTTGGTTGTCCTAGCAAGGATGTTGCACCAACTGTTGATGGACAAGAGGACAGGAAGAGTTAAATTGAGCGGCCAATAAGCGGACCATCAGCAAAGCAC
>JAIMBL010000326.1 GCA_023511615.1 Leptolyngbyaceae cyanobacterium HOT.MB2.61 | reverse complement strand
GGTAGCGAATGCCCAGGGAGTTGATGGAGGTTGAATTTTGAGGGTCTGCGACCCGTCAAAATTTTCCTGACGGAACACTAGTACAGCAAGGGGTGGAATCCCTGCACCCCATCCTAATACCAATTCTCGATTTTGGATTGACAAACACCAACCCTGAGAGAGCTCCAGCCTGTCCAGCGGTAGCTCCACTTTGAGGGATTAGTATAACGACAATCACTACTGCTATACCAGTCGATCTGGGGTAGCGAAAGGTGGTAGCTTACAGGGTAGCCGCTTCCCCACTTCCTTAGTGACTCAAACAGGATGCCTCTACCGATTCGCAACTCCCGTATCAGACTATCCCAGGGTTTGATCTTCTGGCGTGAAGTGGGTCAGGGTTCAGCACTGGTGTTTTTACATGGTTCCTGGCAAGATAGCAGCCAGTGGATGCCAGTGGTTGAGCAGTTGAGTCAGGACTATCACTGCATCGTACCAGACCTTTTGGGCTTTGGAGAATCTGACAATCCTGATGTGCATTACTCCATTGCTCTGGAGGTGGAGTGTTTAGCAGAATTTCTAAGAGCGTTGAAACTGCAACAGATTTACCTAGTGGGCCATTCCCTGGGAGGTTGGGTGGCGACCAGCTTTGCCCTCAAGTATATTGACCAGGTTGCTGGGGTTGTATTGCTGGCACCAGAAGGTATGCAAACATGGGACAGGAAAGACCGCTGGTTTGGGGCACGACTTCTGTTAACGCCCTGGGTCAATTGGGGATTGCGATCGCTCCTGCCACTGAGTCGATTCTTGAAACTGCGAAGTATTGAACGTCTCCTGGAGCAGCGACAACATCTACTCCATTCTCTTACTGCCTGCAAGCTACTCTTCTATCGACGACGGGCAGAAATTCGGGCAGAACTGGTAAACGATTCCCTGCGGTGGCTGAAAATTCCCGTACTGGTTCTACAAGCAGAGCGCGATCGCTCAACTACGGCTGCACTGAACACTACCTGCGTTCAACTGGCTCCTGAAGCAGAGCTAAAGTTGCTTCCTCAAGTTGGAGAAGAGGTTTTAGAAACCCAACCCGAATTCGTGGCGCGGGCCATCCGAGAATTTATCGCCAAAGTGCCCATCCGGTGAAACCCTTTTATTCACGCCGATCCTGGTTTCTCACTGCTTGAATGCCAGCAAAAATTAACTGTGGATTGAGGTGAATGCCCGATGCCAGCTTGGGCGATCGCTGCTTAATCCACTGGTGAAGCAGCTCCCCATCGCCACCAGTCATTACGACAGCACTGCCAGGAAATTGCTGCCACCAATCCTCTACAAAGGATTGAATGCCTGCCACCAGGGTGTGAATGATGCCACTGGCGATCGCGTCTTCTGTGTTGAGAGCCCAACGGGGGGAAGAGGGATGGATGGGTGGGGTAGATGGGTAAATGGGTAAAGCGGCGGTTGCTTCACCTAAAGAGCGAAATTGGAGACTGAAACCGGGGAGGATTGCGCCACCCACGAGTTGATGGTGACCATCGGCGGCGGTGAACGTAAGCGCAGTACCCGCATCAATCACGAGTGCCGGACCGCCAACCGCTTGAATGGCTCCCCAAAGAACAAGGGCGCGATCAATTCCAAAGGTTGGATACATTCCCTTCAGGGGAACTGATTGGAGCGAGATGAAGTGGGCATTGGGGTTGCTTTCCCAGTACGGATTTTGGGAGGGAACGACCGAAGCAATCCAGATTTCGCAAGATTCCATTAGCCACTCAGTCTTTTCCTGATCCAGGAACTCTTCCCGGCTTTGAGAGCAGAGATGAGTCGGTGAGCCAGACAGGTGGGAGGTATTCCAGGTTTTCTGAAGGCGATCGCCCCTAAACTGGGCCCAGTGCAGCCGTGAATTACCAATAACTAAAGCCAACCACAGCTCCGGTCGATCCATAAGTTTATCTGATAAGCAACTTTACCTAACAAAACTTTACAAAACTGGGGGGTGTGCACCAATAATAGGGAAAGAAGAATTGTTGCAATCATTACGATTTGATTGGGAGGCACTTCAATGGTCGCACTCACCACGGAACGGGTTCAATCCCGACTAACGCTAGAAACGGTCGAAATTGCAGCGGATACTACAGGAATTCGGTGTCTGGATTGGGACCGTGACCGCTTCGATATTGAATTTGCCCTCCAGAATGGCACTACTTACAACTCCTTCCTGATCCGGGGTGAAAAAACTGCTCTTGTAGACACCTCCCACGAAAAGTTTCGCCAGCTTTATCTGGATGCCCTCACCGGGCTAGTCAATCCAGCCCAAATTGATTATTTGATTATCAGCCATACCGAACCTGACCATAGTGGTCTGGTTGCTGACCTTCTAAAATTGGCTCCGCAGGCAACCGTCGTGGGTGCCAAGGTCGCCATTCAATTTCTGGAAGACCTGGTGCATCAACCATTCAAACGTCAACTGGTGAAGAATGGCGATCGCCTCGACCTGGGCAACGGCCACGAACTGGAATTTGTCTCCGCTCCCAACCTGCACTGGCCCGATACCATCTTTACCTACGACCACAAAACGCAGGTGCTCTTCACCTGCGATGCCTTTGGCATGCACTTTTGCGACGACTGCACCTACGACGAAGACCTGGAGTTAATTAGCCCTGACTTTCGTACCTACTACGAATGCCTGATGGAGCCCAATGCCCGCTCCGTGCTATCTGCAATTAAGCGGATGAACGAACTGCCTCCGATTACTCAAATTGCAACGGGGCACGGACCGCTACTGCAACATCACATTGCTGAACTGGTAGGCCGCTACAGGGAGTGGAGCCAGGCGAAGGCCAAGGCAGAAACCACTGTTGTTCTGTTTTACATGTCGGAGTACGGATATAGCGATCGCCTCGCCCATGCGATTGCCCAGGGCATCTCCAAAACAGGTGTCGCTGTTGAGCAGGTTGATTTTCGGGCTGTGGAACCCCAGGAAGTGCGAGAGCTGATGGACATTGCGGCGGGAATTGTGATTGGGATGCCGCCCCAAACCCAGTCGGCGGTTACTCAACCCGTCATCAGCACAATTCTGGCAGCCGCCCATGACAAGCAATCCTTTGGGTTATTTGAAGCTGGTGGCACCGACGACGAATCCGTTTATCCCCTGAGAAACCGCTTCCAGGAAATTGGCCTGACTGAAGGATTTCCCCCTATCCTGATTAAAGAAACTCCCTCAGAAGCGACCTACCAGCTTTGTGACGAAGCGGGAACCGATCTGGGGCAGTGGCTTACCCGCGATCGCAGCATTAAGCAAATGAAATCCCTCAACAGCGACGTAGATAAAGCCCTTGGGCGTATCAGCGGCGGACTGTACATCATTACAGCTAAAAAGGGCGAGGTCTCTAGTGCCATGCTCGCATCCTGGGTAGCCCAGGCCAGTATGGAACCCCTGGGAATTACGATTGCCGTAGCCAAAGACCGGGCAATCGAGTCGTTCATGCATGTGGGCGATCGCTTCACACTCAACGTGCTGCAAGAAGGCAACTACCAGTCCTTGATGAAGCACTTCCTGAAACGCTTTCCCCCTGGCGCAGACCGATTTGAGGGAGTAAAAACCTATCCCGCCAACAATGGTGCTCCAATTCTGGCCGATGCCCTCGCCTACCTGGAGTGTAAAGTCGTCAGCCGTCTGGACTGCAACGATCACTGGCTTGTCTACAGTACCGTTGAACTTGGTCGTGTTTCAAGCACCGATGCCCTGACAGCTGTCCACCACCGCAAAGTTGGCAACCACTACTAATTGAGGAGGGGTAGAAACGGTCTTACCAGTAGGATCAACGACCGAGTAAACCATTCTGGGAAAAAATCATGGGTATCTGCTGAAAGCCGCTCTTTAACTCTTTAGAACCTTTGATTCCCTTAACTCCTTTCCCAGGAAGTTAGTAGACGTAGACATAGTTAATTGGAAAAAAGGGGATTGGAGGCGTTGCCCCCAGTCAAGGGGGTTTACCCCCTTCAACCCCAAAACCATCTTCAATTTAATTGCACCCAGCTACTTAACTAACCCCAAAAAACTGACAAAATCCAAAACCACTCCTGCCCCTTAGCCCCTAGCCCTGTCTCTTATACACAACACCGACCCCACGAGACTAAGGC
>JAIMBL010000325.1 GCA_023511615.1 Leptolyngbyaceae cyanobacterium HOT.MB2.61 | reverse complement strand
CTGGAACGGATCTCCCTAGCGGGCATTGCCCGTGCTACTCAAGTTTCAGAACGATGGTTACAAACCTATGTCAATGAGAAATATGCGAAGGTGCCTCGCCAAGGGCAGGTGACCCCCCAAAAAAGGGGAGACTAACGATTCAAGGTGATGAGTGATGGTCATTTGTGGACATTAAAGGAAACAAACAGTGGGTGTGGCTGGCGCTGGATGCTGACACTCGTGAAATTGTGGGTGTTTACATTGGAGCACGAGATGAAACTGCTGCTCGTAAATTGTGGGGCTTGTTGCCTCCGGTCTATCGTCAATGTGCGACGGCTTACACCGATTTTTGGGCAGCTTACGGGGCAGTGCTACCGAGCAAGGGTCATCAAGCTATTGGGAAGGAAACCGGCAAGACTAGCTACATTGAACGATTCAACAACACCCTGAGGCAACGAGTGTCTCGATTAGTCCGAAAAACCTTGTCCTTCTCAAAATCCGTGGAAAATCACATTGGTGCGATCTGGTATTTCATCCATGATTACAATGCATCATTACTTGTGTAGCACTACCGGTCAGAGACTGCCTAAAAAGGAGGGTTGAATTTACGCCGCAGACTCCTAGCAAGAAATTCCTTGCACCGGTATAAAATTTTCAATAAGGGAATAGTTGCCAGAGAACCTGTGGGGTGGCGTAAGGTATTGTGGTGTATGCTGGCTTGACTTTAAGAGCTTTACCCTATGACCGAATCCTTTCTTCCTCCGCTGATTCAGCAAATGACCCAACCGGAGTTCTACTCCCATCCCGTAACCGAGCCCATTCAACTCATTCAAACCCATGTATCCTACGTCTTGTTGACGGGGGAGTTTGCCTACAAAGTTAAGAAGCCTGTGAACTTCGGCTTTCTGGATTTCTTGACCCTGGAAAAGCGTAAACATTTCTGTGAGGAAGAACTGCGACTAAACCAGCGGGGAGCGGCGGAGCTTTACCTGGAAGTGTTGCCCATTACTCAGGAAGGCAATCGCCTCCGCCTGGGGGGAAAGGGAGAAGCGGTAGAGTATGTGGTGAAAATGCGGCAGTTTCCGGCAGGGACCCTTTTCAGCGACCTGTTTGATCAGGGAAAACTAACTGGGGAGTTATTGGAGCGGCTGGCTCAGGTGCTTGCCCAATTTCATGCCAGTGCCGTGACAAACGACTACATTCGTAGCTTTGGGCAGGTGTCCAAAATCCGGCTGGCGATCGACGAGAACTATGAGCAAACCGAAAAGTATATTGGCGGACCCCAGACCCAGCAGCAATTTGATGAAACTCGCGCCTACACCAATCGCCTCTTCGCCGAGCAAGTCGATCTCTTCAACCAGCGGATTGAAAATAACTGGATTCGCGAGTGCCACGGAGATGTGCACCTGAGAAACATTGCCCTCTGGAATGACAAAATTCTGCTGTTTGACTGCATCGAATTCAATGAACCCTTCCGCTTTGTCGATGTCATGTTTGACATTGCCTACATTGTGATGGACCTGGATGCCCGCGATCGCCGTGACCTGAGTAATCTGTTCCTCAACGCTTACCTTGAGCAGATGGGTGACTGGGAAGGCTTGCAAGTATTACCCCTCTACCTCAGCCGTCAGTCTTACGTGCGGGCAAAAGTCACCTCCTTCCTGCTGGATGATCCATCCATTCCCGCATCTGTAAAACAGGAATGTACGGTAACCGCTAGCCGCTACTACCGTCTGGCCTGGGAATACACAAAATCCAGCCAGGGCCAACTGATTTTGATGGCTGGCCTATCCGGTTCGGGTAAAAGTACGGTGGCACGCCAGTTAGCACAAAAGTCGGGAGCCATTCACATTCGTTCCGATGCAGTCCGGAAACATCTGGCAGGAATTCCGCTACAGGAACAAGGCGGAGCGTCGATTTACACCCCTGAAATGAGCCAGAAAACCTACGATCGCCTCCTGGAACTGGGTATTACCCTGGCCAAACAGGGCTACTCTGTCATTCTAGATGCCAAATACGATCGCCAAGCCTTTCGCCAGGCAGCGATCGCCCAGGCCCAGAACCACCACCTTCCCCTGCAAATTCTCCACTGCACAGCCCCTTCTGAAGTTTTGCAAGAACGCCTGCACCAGCGCCAGGGCGACATCTCCGATGCCACTGTTGACCTGCTGCCCAAACAACAGATGGAACCATTTACCGAAACCGAGCAACCTTACGTAAAAACGTTGGATACGACGAAAGATTTAGGGACACGATTAGGTTAGTAGGTAGTGCCCAAATCGTAATGATTTTTGAGTCGTTAATGATGGCGGCTAGCGCCGCTCATCATTACCTTGTTAGGTCTACCGGTTAGTATAGCCATCCTACATCATTCCTCTCTCTCCCCTTTCTCAGCAAAACCGATGGTCATAAAACCCGATTGGAAAGCAGGGCTTCCCGCCGGAGCAAGGTACTGGATCTACTTTATGATCGGCCTGTTTTTGCTGGGCTATAGCTGGCTGTTTAGTATTGTGTTTGGGGCGATTGTGGCGATCGCAGTTGGGGTGATTGCAGCCTGGTGGAATGCGAAGGAAGACGATATCCCGGTTGAAAAACAGGTGAAACCGGAAGAGGAAGTCAAAGAGGAACCTGCTTTACCAGCTAAACGGGTTCACTTCCGCAGGACAGGAGGATTGGGAAGACTACGCCCAATCCGCCCGCCCAGACGCTTTAGCTGGCTGTTTCGCAGGAAGTAGATTTCCTACCGTTTTGCAGCAAAACTAAAGGCCCGGAAATGGCGAGCCTGTTGTTCAATCCGACTAGCCAGGCGATCACAGACTAAATTACACAGTTCAAAGATCAGGTCATCTTCTATACTGTAGTAAGCCAGAGTGCCTTTACTGCGGCGGCTAAGGATACCTGCCTGCACCATTACCTTCAGGTGCTTTGATACGTTGGCTTGGCTGGTATCAGTGGCTTCAACCAGTTCCTGAACGCACTTCTCGCCATCTCGAAGGAGATTCAGAATTTTCAAGCGCATCGGTTCACCCAACACACTGAAGTACTCGGCGACTTGCTGGATAACCTCTTGCGAAACGGGGGCGACAGTTTTCATGCAGCTTGTTTAGTGGGAGGGGAACTGATCCCCAAATTTTAGCCAGTCGCCCTCCCTATCGCAACAGCATACTCGCGGAGAGATAAAAATTTTATTCAGACTTTCATGATTATCGGGAGATTTTCAAATGTACCAGTAGTTCCATGATTTCAGTTTTTTCCTCCACTTGCGTTTCATCTCTATCCGGATGGGTTGAGTGTGGCTGCTTCCAACTGAATCTAGCTTGCTTCAGTAACGTGTCGTAGCTCTGGCGGGATTGATAACCATGCCGTAACATCCTCGATATGCTGAACCACCTCTTCGAGCAACCAGGCATCCTTCTGAGCCAACTAGGACAAGGGTTCTTGTTTCTGCTCCGCTTTGAGATAGCCTGGGGTTCCCCAGTCGTTCAACTTGAGACCCTCTATTCCCTGCTCCTGGTAGCGTTGACAGCAAGCGGTCAAAAACCTGTTGATACCTGGAGTCCATCCCGGATTTCCCGATATGTATGGCCTTGTTGACTCATTTGCACTGCAAGAGCACCTTTGAGTTCTCGGCGATTGGGATTGTTTCGGATGAGCTGTTCGAAGGTCTCCATACGGTTTGTCTAAAATGTTCTCTAAAGACTCCTCCTCACTTGAAAGTTTGTTCAAAACCTATTTGAGACCGCTATATGTGACAAATTATCCATAACGTTCTCTCGATTGAAGCGATAGGTCAGGAATGAACGTATGCTCAGATTCTATGAGTGACTAGCTCATTTTTATGTCTCTTGCCATTCCAGCATATGTCCTAATCTACCTTTGTAGTACTATATTTTTGACTTTAATCAAGAAATCCATCATAGGGTTTAGCATAAATCTCTGGAATTGCAGTACTACCTATGTGATGAATTACAATGATATTTTCTGTTACGACCAGCGCAATGTTTCTAGACCCTGCTTGAAACTCTTCTCGCCGTACTGGGTCGGGTGCAAAAGCTTATACTTTCATAAATTTCTCTGGTTCTAAATTAGTTTGTGTTTTGTAAGGACTTGTAAGAAAATAACTTTTACATCTTCCATGTAAAATGGATCTACTATTGATTCATGATAGATGACAAT
>JAIMBL010000324.1 GCA_023511615.1 Leptolyngbyaceae cyanobacterium HOT.MB2.61 | reverse complement strand
AAGTTCCAGCGAGTTTCAAGATGTAACCATCAACCTTCTCAAAGCTCGTGAAATACTTTTTCAGCAAGCCCTAATTAGCACGTAGTTAACTTCGGCCAGTTCAAATCGATTCAGATCAGTAGAGCCAATGCTTGGATCTTTTAAGGAGCGGATCATTTGTCGATGAGATAGGTGGGAAGCGATCTCATTAGTCGTTAAGACACCCTCCTGTGTCTGAATCTGGGCAATTGCCTCACGAGTTGATCTCCAACTATTCCAATCAAATACGTAGTCATACTTCACTTGCCCAGGCGATAGCCGAGTCAATATTCCTGCCAGCAGAACCCCAACAGACCATAGAATAATAGCGCGTTGATTGCGCAACCATGTGTGTCCTGCAGCCAGGCTTGAAATGACAGCAACCAGCAGAAATGGTAAGACTGGCAACGAGTAGTGAAAAAAGAGACTAAGTTGCAATCCTTTATCGGACAGGGAATTAAGCAGGAGAGTGGGCAATGCCCCAATTAGAGGCGCGAGGTGAAAAGGTGAGATTCCCCAAATGACTGGAATTGCTAGCAGAACAAGGTGCTTAAGTGTATTGAAAGAAAAGATTCTTCCTAAGATCAACCACGGTTTCAGGAACAGGTTAATAATAATTTTTCGACTTGAATTGCCTAAGTAGCTGTAGCGTTCTACTCCAGTAGCTTCTCCGCCCCCAAAACATGGAATCAATACTTGAGTGACAAAAAAGAACCAGACGATACCTGTGATAAGGGCGATCGCACCAAATTTGCGCTTCTTCTCAAATATCAGAAGCCAGAGGCCCATAGCTGCTACGGTCAGTGACATGACCTCTTTACAGCCCAAGGTCACAGCGATTGCCACGATAAACCAGATGATTTTGTTAGAACGCGCTGCCCAAATAGCTGTCAATATAGCGGGTAGGGCAATCACTTCTGGGTGAAAGTCGAACCAGTTTGCTGTAAAGATGATGGGGTAGAGGAGGTAAACTGCCGCCATTGCCGTGGATTGGGCCTGGCTCAGCCCAGCCTGACGTGCTAGAGCCCAGGTTGGTAAGGCACCTAGAGACAGGGCAAATGCCTGGATTGCCAGCAACCAGTACACGCTGGGGTAAATGACATAGGGCAAGCTGAGTGGGTAGAGTATCCAGGCACCATGATCACCCAGCATATGGATGTCGTCTAATAAAGTAGAAATGGGGGCTTTGCCCTGGCTGATCAGATAAACTGCCTGATCAAACATTCCCAGGTCAAGGGCTCCAGAGCGAAACAGAATGTGTCTTAGACTGCTGCACACGAAAAGAAATAGGGTGCTTATCCCAATCATCCACCCAATTACTCCAGGCAGTTGCCTGGTCAGTTGATGGCTACCAGTATTGACTAAGGGCTCAATATTTTCAGACGACTGCTGCATAAGTGCCTCAACTAGTATTGAAAGTTCAAAGTTCTATTTCACCTGAGTGACCCGCCAACTTAACTTCAGGTTGATCCAGAAGTTCCAGAAGGTAACCAGTGCGATCGCAATCAGGTTTGCCAGATAGCGATTAATCCCAAGAACATTGAAGAGAATGTTTAGTATCAGAACATTCAAAATTAGCCCCATCAGGCATATGGTGTTGAATTTCAAAAAACGCTTAAGTCGTTGCTTCCAACCTTTCTGCTTGCTAGAAATATCTCTAAAAGTCCAAGTATCGTTCCACAGAAAGTTGTTAATAATTGCAGCTTCTGCGGCGAGAATCTTACTGCGAGTCAACCCCAAACCAAGGGTCATTGGATCACTGAGCAGGTAGAAGATTACCATATCTACAAACACGCCGCTCAAACCCACCAGCCCAAATTGCGCAAAGCGAGTAAGCGGCACCTTTAAACGCTTTTTCAGACGGGCAACTCGCCCACGAGAGCGTAGTCGAGCCAGATGGTGCAAATAATCAACATACTGCTTCCAGGTAACCTTGCTCTCCCCTTCCTGCCGTTCCTGGAAAACATAACCGACCTCAGCGACCTGCTCGACTTCACCTCGTCCTAAAACTTCCAGGAGAATCTTATAGCCCTTTGGATTTAAGTCTCGTTCGGCGATCGCACTGCGCCGTACCATAAAATAGCCACTCATGGGATCAGAAACCCGACCTACGACGTTTGGCAGGATTATTAATCCCAGCAATTGAGCCCCACGCGAGAGAAACCGTCTGGTAAATCCCCAATCGCTAACACCACCACCCTCAACGTGCCGACTTGCAACCGCCAAATCAGCACCCCGTTGAATTGCATCTAACAGCTTCAACAGCACCTCTGGAGGATGCTGCAAATCGCCATCAATGACTCCCAAAACCTGACCTTCGGCGACCTGCCAACCCCGAATTACAGCTGTAGACAACCCTCGCTCGTACTGTCGCCGCATCACTCGCAACGCAGGATAATCCGGAGTCATCTCCTGGGCAATTTTCCAGGTCTGGTCTGGGCTATCGTCATCAACGATGATCAGTTCATAATTTCCTGGCATTGCTTCATCTAGCAGTCCAGTTAATAAATGAACGATTGCATGAACATTCTTACTTTCGTTGTAGGTGGGAACAACTAAGGAAAAGTAGAGTGGGCACTCATCGCCTGCCAAAAATCCGGAGGGTTCTCTGGGAATTCGCAGAGAACTGGACGGCACAGGTACTAAAGGGTGAATCAAAGTATCTTGCATTTAGCCTACTCCAGACGGTTGTTTCCCAAGAATCCATTCTTCTTTACTTGAATCATCATCCGAACAACATCAGGCATTGTGTATTTAGCTTGCCACCCTAACTTTTGACGAGCTTTTGCCGGGTTTCCTCGTCCTGACATAATTTCAGAAGGGCGAAATAGGCTTTCATCAATGACAACATGATCTCGCCAATCTAACTGAAATTCAGCAAAAGCCTTTGCAACAAAATCTTCCAGCCTATGCGAAACACCTGTAGCAATCACATAGTCGTCCGGTTCATCCTGTTGCAGCATTAAGTGCATCGCTTCAATATATTCTGGTGCCCATCCCCAATCACGTTCAATCGCAATATTGCCTAAGAGCAGCTTCTCCTGGCTGCCTACTGCGATCCGACAGGCCGCCGAAATGATTTTTTGCGTGACGAATCGTTCTGGACGCAGGGGCGATTCATGATTAAACAAAATGCCTGAACAGGCAAATAATCCGTAAGCTTCTCGATAATTTACCACTTCCCAGAAGGCGGCCGACTTAGCAACTCCGTAGGGGCTACAGGGGCGAAAGGGAAAGGTTTCATCAGCAGCCTGGTTTTCTGTATTGCCGAAGCATTCACTGGAGCCAGCATTGTAAAACTTGATGGGGCGCTTTAAGAAGCGAATGGCTTCTAGCAAATTCAAAGTACCCGTTGCTACACTTTCCAGAGTTTCTACAGGTTGCTCAAAAGAGAGACCTACCGAACTTTGCCCTGCGAGGTTATAGACCTCATCTGGCTCGATTTTGGTCAATACCTGTAAAACACTCCGAAAATCATTGAGTGCGATCGACTCCAACTTAACCTGGTCACGAATTCCCAGACGCACGAGATTTTGAAAAGAAGACATCTGGGCATCACGAGATGTGCCACAGACGCTGTAACCTTTCGCTAAAAGTAGCTGAGCTAAATAGGCTCCGTCTTGACCAGAGACCCCACAGATAAGGGCTTTTTTCATCACTAACTGATTTTTCCTAAGAAATGCAATTGGATGCTTGAAAGGGACGTTTGATGACCTTTAAGCAGCATACTGACAGTACCAATCAATTGTATTTTTCAAACCTTGCTTAAAATCCATTTGAGCAACGAAGCCAAGAGTCTGCTTTGCTCGTTCGGTGTCGAGACAACGACGAGGCTGACCGTTTGGTTTGTCGGTTTCCCAGACAACTTCACCTTCAAATTCCATCAGTTCACAAATCAACGTCACCAAATCTCTAATGGAGATTTCATGTCCCGTACCCAGGTTGACTGGCTCTGATTCGCTGTAGAACTGCGCACCCATCACAATTCCTCGTGCTGCATCTTCTGAGTAGAGAAACTCACGAGTTGGGCTTCCATCACCCCAGACCAGAATTTGCTTATCTTCTCTCTGCTTTGCTTCGTACACCTTGCGAATCAGGGCCGGAATCACATGGGAACTGCGGGGGTCGAAGTTGTCTTCCGGCCCGTACAGGTTGACTGGCAG
>JAIMBL010000323.1 GCA_023511615.1 Leptolyngbyaceae cyanobacterium HOT.MB2.61 | reverse complement strand
TTGTCATCTATCATGAATCAATAGTAGATCCATTTTACATGGAAGATGTAAAAGTTATTTTCTTACAAGTCCTTAGCTCTGGCCATGCTTGAGTGCTCGCAGATACAGTAGCAGGACGGGCACCAGAGTTACTCCGGAAGCCGCAATCGCCGCTCTTACAGAAAGGTCGTTTGCAATTACGCCAATTACGGGACCCCCTAAAATCTGCCCAATGGCGCTTACCTGGCTGCTAATTGAAAAAGCTGTTGCCCGTGTTGTCGAGTCCAGTTTCTGATTAATCCAGGCAATATAGATGGGTTCGTTTGCCGCTCTCAAAAGATCTGTGGCCCAGCAGGCTGCCAGTGCCCATTCAAAGCTCTGGGCCTGGCTGAAGGTGATCAGGCTGATAATTAACAAACTATCAATCGTGAACAGAATTTTGGCGGCGGCCAAGTGGTTTGCCTTAACCCGCTGACGGACAAGTTCAACTCCCAAAATGCTGAGAATGCTGGCGATCGCATTAATCAAACCGAACCAGACAATGGGTTCCAACCGCCCCAGGTCGGGAAACGCAAAGTTTTGTAGAAAATGCATTTCCCAAAGGCGATCCAGTCCTTCACTGGCAATCCCATGAAAACCCCCAACCCCCAAAAGAATCATTAGAACGGATTGACGTCTGACTAGATGCAATCCTTTGTGCAAAGTAAACCTGATTGCCCTCCATGCCGCTAACGGGTGCTCTGGTTTTGAGGTAAAACCCCGCTCCGGCATAAAGAGGGCTAAAAACAGCGCCAGACCCAGGTAAAGCGCTCCACTTGCAACCATGGGAAGCCCCAATCGGTAGCTGGCAAGCCCAACTCCTAAAAATGTGCCGAATATTCCCCCAACCTGGCTTACCTGGGCACCCTGCAAAAAAACATGATGGGCTGCTTCTTCCCCCACCTGATCAGCAATCCACGCTTGCTGGGCTCCACTGGTAAAGGTGTAACCAATGCCCCACAGCACCTGTGCCAGAAGGATCGCCAGAAAAGTTGGCTCCATTCCTTCCAGCATCAATCCGGCCCCAATCAGAATCGTGCCAATGATGATGGATAGACGCCGACTATAAACATCGGCCAGCACACCCGTCGGAATTTCACACAAAAAAATGGTTGTTTTCAGGGCGGTGCCTACTAATACCAGTTGAAGAGGATTTAAGTCTGCAACCGTTACCCGATAAATTGCACTGACGGCAAAAACAGAATAGCTAAACAGCGTTGAGGCCGCTGTGAGAGCCATATAGACCGTGGTTGCGGGCAGCTTTCTCACCGAATTTTCTACTGAATTAGTTTCCTCAAACCCCTGTTACTAGTTATACCTTCGTGATTTTTGGAAAAGCTTCAGGATTTTTAAGGAAGGCGATCGCTCAAGTTACTCACTCCCGGCAACCGGAGAGGCTTTCGCTGCCACAGACGAACCATCAGCCAGAGATTGACCAGAAAATACCCCGAAGTCAGCAAGCTGCTCATAATCAATAATGGTAAAGACCATGATGCAGATGCTTCAGCACCCGCTCCCAGCAACAGATAGCCCAAAAGCCATCCCAACGCTAACGTTACCACCAGACGACTCAGATTCCTTTCCTGACGGGTTCCCCGGCGGCGATAGAGCGTCCACAAAGCCGGGAAAAAACCCACCACCGGAACCAGGTACAAAAATAACTGAAGACGCCTGACTGCCAAGTTCTCAAAGGGATCGGGAGGATTCATTGATAGGAAAAGGGAAGGAGTTTAGAGTTTGGAGTTAGGGAAGGAGTGGAGGATTGGGGTTGGCCGCACTACTGCTATCCGATCGCCTCAATCAGCTCAACTACACCGGCTCCCCGGCTGTGGGTGGTAACGTGATCAACCTGCTCTTTCACCACAGGAAGGGCATTGGCAACGGCCACGGAATAACCACAAATTTTGAGGAACACCAGATCGTTTTCGGCGTCTCCAATGCCTGCGATCGCATCTAATTCGATTCCCATTTCATTCGCGGCGGCGACCAGGCCGGTTGCTTTGTCGATGCCATTGGGCAGAATCATGACTGCTCCTTTGTTGAGGATGACCTGCAGGTCGAGCCCCATTTCCTGGATGAGGGCGATCGCTTCTACGCTATGAGGTTCCCAGGTGGCAACAATTACTCGTCCCGTTGCGACGGAGGCGATGTTTGACCGAAGTTTAGCAAATTCCTGGGATGAAGAGGTTGCAGTCGATTGGATGGCTTTCTGGATGCGATCGCTCAATCGTTGAATAAACTCCTGTACTGGTCGATCAGCCAGCAGTTTTTCTATTCTGCTGGTTGGTTGATAGAGCATAGCTCCGTTTTCTGCCACCACCCAATCAAACAGGTCAAGACAGGGGCAAACCTGGAGCAAATCATCAAACTGTCGCCCCGTAATCAAAATTAGCTTTCTTCCCTTGCTGCGCCAGTGCCGCAAGGCCACCAGGGTTGCCTCTTCAACCTGCCCATCCTGGGCAAGGGTGCCGTCGTAGTCTGTTGCAATTGCGAGATAAGCCATTATCCCAATTTTCCTGACGGAACACTTCCTGACGGAACACTATCTACGTCGCGCTTTACTGACCATTTTGCGTGAGAGGCGCAGGTTCAGGTTCTCCTCCTCGGCCCAATCCTGAAGCAGACGGTAGAATATCTGGCGATCTTCTGACTTAAGAACAGCAGTCTGGTCAGCGGTTTCAATGGCATAGGGGTATCCACCACCAACAATGATTTCGCAGCGCACCCAGTCAATGATTTGCTCGTGTAATTGGGCCTCATAAATCCAGAGAGGCAGTTCCAACCGAACGGGGAAACCGTCGTGAGCTTTCAGGTAAGTAAACGCGATCTGGCTGGACAGTTTTGTCGGATATCTGGATAAAATTCCCGGTCGGCGGCTGCGGAAAAGGGGGGTGCGATCGCCCCATTTCATCAATCTTCCCAGTAGTGCCGCATCCTGGAGGGAAGAGGCTTCTGGCAGGTTAAACAACCGTTGCAACATCAGGGTTAAATCACTAGCGTAGGAAGTATCAATATAACCAATTAAGGGAACCTGGTAGTGTTCGCTGGCTTGCAGCAGATTGACAACACAATCAATGTAATGATTGCGGGTTGTTTCATCAAAGGCATCGGCAAAGGTGACGATGAGGGAGCCATCAAAGAAGGCGAGGCAATTTTCGTAGCCTGCTCGTTCTTGCATGTAACGAATTAAACGATTCGTTTCCATTTCAAACCGATGCATGTTGACTTTGCGATCAACAGGTTCACTGCCGCTGCTCACTTTCAAATCGCTGGGTGTCATCACATCCACTTCCACATCTTTTTCATAATTACCATCACTGGTGTGGAAGTTTTCGTACCAGCCAATTTGCACCAGCGCAATGGGGATGGAAAGATCTTTGCTGGGATAGATTTGGGAACCGTCCACCGCAAAGGTTGATACTCCAGCAATGCGATCGCGTACCCACTGATAACTCTGTTCCCGGTTCTGCCAGCTCAGTTGGAAAGGAATGACCCAGTAAGAATAATGACCAACAGGCTCTAAAGGTTCAGCACCGCGATCGCTGGTTGCAACCCCCTGCAATCGCTCCAACAACTCACTGGCTGATTCTTGCGAAGCCTGCTTCAAAGCCTGAAGATAGGTCTCAAAGCTTTCCTGAGCCGTTTTGTCAAAATTTTCAAAATCAGATCGTTTTGCGTTGAGACGGTTGAGAATTTGAGAGGGTTTGAGGGGCATAGGAGTTGTTAGTTGTTAGTTGCTGGTTCTGGTAGGGGCAGCCCTATAACAAGGCAGGATAGGCAGAGTCGTGCGTGCTTATCCCAAAGATTTTGAGATAAGGATAGGTTGCAACAATTGTCAGTCCCAAAGATTTGTAATTTACTATTGCGGAAAAGTGCACAGCCTGAGTAGCGTAAACATAACGTGGTTGCGGCTGTTAAGAATTTAGCCATCATGAACGGCGTACAGTGTCACAAATCAAAATAGGGGAGTCAGGGAAGTCAAGAAGTTTATTTTCAAGTCACGTTAAGTGATTTTCCAACTGAACTTTCGCGAAGTTTGCCTTGGCTACTCACCACACCAGGACACATATAGCGTTCACGGTAGTTCCCAAATCGCAATGATTTTTGAGTCGCTAATGATGGTGGCTAGCGCCGCCGCTCATTACCTTGTTAGGTCTACCACATTCACAAATAGGTTGTGAACAATAGGTTATGAACAAGGGGGTGTGGGGGCTTCGCCCC
>JAIMBL010000322.1 GCA_023511615.1 Leptolyngbyaceae cyanobacterium HOT.MB2.61 | reverse complement strand
GCACTTTAGCAGACTTGATCCCGCTTGAAAACTAGGCACAGTAAACCTTTGCTGCTTTTTTCAGCAAGCCCTAAGTATGGTGGGCATTGCTCGACCTGCGTACAGAATTTCTGGATAGCAATTAAGCAAGTTCAATCCTGCTCAAAGGCTTGTCCCAGAGCAGCAGGCGGTGTGCTGTGGACTGTTTGGGCTGCGGCCCGGCTGAGGCTGGGTGGCAAGCGCTTTAGCAAACGCTCTAGCCATTCACTGGAGGTCAGCACCAGAAACAGAATCATTAGTGCGAAGGGTGCAACGGTGATCACCTGCGTGGGCACAGGGATAACATCTTGCGCCTGACTGGCGAAGGATTGCAGGATGCCGAACAGGTAGCAGCTAAGGGCAACTCGTAGAGGATTCCAGCCGCCAAAGATGACGATCGCCAGTGCAATCCACCCGTACCCCGCAGTATGACGATGACTCCATCCCGCTTTGAAGTCTAGAGAAAAAGCAGCTCCTGCAATCCCCATCAGCGCTCCCCCCAGCACTGTGTAGCAATAGCGCATCAAAATGACGTTGGTACCTCTGGCAAAGGCAGCAGCGGGCTGTTCCCCCATCGCCCTCAGCATCAATCCCGGACGAGTCTGGTAGAAATACACCCAAGTCAAAATAATCAGGGCAAAGCTGGCATAAACAAGCAGATCGCTTTGAAATAGCAGTTGGCCAACAACAGGAATGTCCTGTAAAAAAGGTAGTTTGAAGCTGGGAACCGTCGGGCCGGGAATGCGAACAAAAGAATTTCCCAAAAACGAAGACATCTCGGCACACAGAAGCGCCAGCACAAACCCAATGGCAACCTGGGACTGCCGTAAGGTCAACGCTCCAAAGGCAACTACCAGGGCCACAACTGCCCCTACTAAGGCTGCACTGGTAAATCCCAGCAACAAACTGGGAACAGTGCCCATTCCTTCAGTGGTTTTGGCAACGGCAAAGCCAGTCATGGCAGAAAGCAGAATGGTTCCTTCGGCGGAGAGATTAATGACACCTGAGCGTTCGGTAATGGTTTCTCCAATGCAGGCGAAGACCAGGGGGGTGGAGGTGGCGATCGCCACCGAAAGAATAGCAATGATATCCATGGAAAGAAGAAAGAGAAAAGAATAAAACCTGGCAAGCTACGCCAAGGTAATAAGGAGCAAGTGACTTTAAGCCAGCATAATGCCCTTTTAATTGAAATTTTGATTGCGATCGCCGATTTCATTTAAAGATTAGAGATTTGTGAAACAAGCAGGAGTGAATCAGCTTCCACGAGGATAGTCATCTTCCCGACTTCTTCCCGATTGAGTGCTAAGTTCGCCACAAGTCCGGGCAGCAATGGAAACATGACAATGAGTAAGACGGTTTTGGTTGTGGATGATGAAGAAGATGTAAGGGCGATCGCCAGACTGGGGTTAGAAATGGGGGCCAACTGGAACGTTTTAACCGCCAGTTCGGGTCAAGAAGCGGTGGCGATGGCTGCTACTCATCAGCCCGATGTCATCCTGTTAGACATGATGATGCCAGACATGGATGGGCGAGCAACCCTTCAACAATTGCAGGCAAATCCTACTACCCAACCAATTCCGGTCATCCTGGTCACAGCTAAAGTTCAGCAATGCGGTCAGGATAGTTTTGCAGATATGGGAGTCGCCGCCGTCTTTGCTAAACCTTTCCGTCCCCTCAAGCTGGCTGAGCAGATCAAGGAAGCCCTTGGTTGGGGGGAGGGGTGATGGATAGTTGTCAGTTGTTGGTTGTTTAACAACTTCCCTAAGCGCTGATTGTCGGTTTGTACATCAAATCCCGTGCTTTCACCATTGCCGCAACCAGGCTATCCATTTCTTCCCTGGTATGGAGAGCATTGACGGTAATGCGAATTCGGGGTTTCGCAATAAACCAGATGGGGGATGCCCAGATTCCGTAGTCCAGTAGTTCTCTAGCATAGAGCTTGGGATTAATTTCTGGCGGCAGAATCACTGGGATCACGTTAGTCTCCCCAATCGCCAGAAAATCGTGGGCTGCCAGGCGAGATCGCAAATACCGGGTATTCTCCTGCAACCGCTTTACCCGCTCTGGAAAACGGCGTACCAGACGAATGCTCTCCAGCGCTGCGGCTGTCAGAGGAGGAGCCAGCGAAATGGTACCAATCGACGTAGGCGACACATTGAGCAAGGGTTTCAATTCTGCTACATGGGTGCTAATGGCCGCCCCAGCCGATGCCGCAAATTTAGAGAAGGTGGTCATGATCAGCGGCACGACTCCCCGCTCGATCGCCTGTTGCGGTAGAAGGTCAAAGTACTCGTAAATACCCCGTCCAGTTTCCCCGATCGCGCCACTGGCATGGGCTTCATCCATAACTAAAACACTGCCCTCATACTGACTCATGACCTCAATCATGTCCGGTAGGGGGGCAATGTCTCCATCCATTGAAAAGACAGCATCAGAAACAACCAGGATGCGATCATCAGGGCGAGCATAGCGCTGAAGCTTCCGGGCCAGATCTTCCGCATCACAGTGGCGGTATGCCCGTACCCGCACCCGGGGGCTATGGCCAAACAACTTCCCAGAGCGAGTTCCGGCATTTGCAACTGCCGAAACAATACAGCCGTGGTTGAGAACATCGGTTAGAATCAATGTTTCACGGGTGTTTTGAAAGCCAGGAACAGGAATGGCAAGGTGGCAAAAGGCATCCATCAATGCCTGCATCGCCATCCAGGCATTGATAAAAAGCTGAGTATGGGGTAAGTGCTTAAATGCGGAAATTTCATCCTCAAGCTGTCGGTGCAAATCAATCCGACCACTCAGAACAGAGCAGGAACTGTTCGATGTTCCATACTGCATGATGGAATTGATGGCCGCCTGCTTAACCGACTCTTCCTGAGTCAGCCCCAACACATCATTGGTACAGAAGGTTAGAACCACTTTTCGCTTGCCAGTCGCGGCTTCTTCAATTTCTACGATGTTTCCTTGCTTGCGATGGCAGATATACTCATCTGGATCAAGCCCACTTTCGTACCAGCGCTGGACGTACTCCTTGACAACTTGCACAATTAACTCCTCTCACCATTATTTGCTTAGATAGCCGATCGCCTCACGCTCAACAGTATATTTGCCTATCTGGCTCATTTGCTATCTAGAACGACAGAATCTCCGAACGAAGCACGTCATAGGGGATTTGACGGCTTGATTCGCTCTTTGTGCCCCAACTGTCTGGGACGAACCAGCAACTAGCATATAGCGTGTAACTCTATTGACATCAACCCATACTGAACTTGGAGTGAATCATAGCACTTAACTTTTCATTACAAAAGTCAGGTAAAGGATTAGCGAGTGCCCGTAAAAACAGGTTTAGCAAGTAAGCCTTCGACTTGAGCATTGACTCAAAGGCAACTCCTCCTCCTTGTAAGAGTGGTTTTGTAGGCAAGGCTTTTTCTTGAGCGTTAATTTAACGGACAAGACCTACCCACTCGAACCTCAAATTTATACCTCAAACCTTCCATAGAGGTGACAAAATCCCAAAATATCCGTTACGCTTCTCAGTGCAAGCGGCTCTTCTGAGAATTTGATGATAAGCGTCGCTTATCATCAAACAAAATCAATAGTCCAGAGATTCTGTTTTAGATGAAAGAGTAGCGTAAGCTACTCTTTCACCAGCAAGCCGGAAGATCCGTGCAAGCAAGCGTGCGTATGGGGAGGAGAAAGCTTGTGTTGGCAAAATTTTTAGTGGGAATGGGGTGTTTTGCGATCGCCTTTGTTCTGGCGAGCCTAGTGGAGTACTGGGTACACCGGCTGATGCATGCCTCTCCTCGCTTTGGCGAACGACACCGAGACCATCACCGTCGCAACGAAGGGCAGGGCGTTCTCTGGGAATTTCTGGACTACGTGAAAGGTAGTTTCATCATCATGGTGCCCATGTTCCTGGTCTCTCTAGAGGCAGGCATTGGTTGGACCTTCGGTGGGGTCATTTATGCAGCCTTTTCCTCCTATGCCCACCAGTTACAACACGACAACCCCACCAGATGCTTCTGGATGAAGATGCCTGTCCACTACGTCCACCACAAGCACAACATGTGGCATCACAACTTTGGCTTAGGAGTGGATTGGTGGGATCACATCTTCAAAACCTACAAACCTGTTGAATGGCCGACGGAAGAAGAGAGGAGTCAACCCGCTCGCAACTACTGGCAACTTCGATGGTGGTGAAGGGGGGAAGGAGGGAGCGGGGAGGGAGAAGGGGG
>JAIMBL010000321.1 GCA_023511615.1 Leptolyngbyaceae cyanobacterium HOT.MB2.61 | reverse complement strand
GTCATCTATCATGAATCAATAGTAGATCCATTTTACATGGAAGATGTAAAAGTTATTTTCTTACAAGTCCTTAGTTTGTTTAAAATAAGCACAAGTAATGACCTTTTAACGTGAAGAGGCTGAGGTTGGGTTCTTGACTCGACCCTGACAAAACATTTAGGACATTGCGAAAATCTGAGGGCTCTTGCTGTAGTCGTAGCTGTGTTGTGCCCTGGATGATAGCCCTATGGTAGCTGGACAGTCTTGCAAAATGATTGGTGAAAAATCTCTTCAGAGACTTCGAGAACTGATCCAGCTTGTTGCAGAGGCCGATACTGACGACTTTTTTGAACTGGCGAAAATTGCTGGGCTCAATCCAGCGGAGGATTTTTCAACTGCAAATCTGAGTGGATTGGATTTGCGATCGGCGCGGTTGGCGGGTGCAAATCTAATCAACACGAATCTGGCTTATGCCAGTCTGGTAAATGCCGATCTGTCAGAGGCCAACTTGATCAGTGCCAATCTCATTGCAGCTAACTTGATCAGCGCGCAAATGAATAATGCCAATCTGATCAGTGCTGATTTAACAAGTGCTAATCTGGTCAGTGCAAAGCTGTGGAGCGCAAACCTGACCGGAGCCACTCTGACCAATGCGGTGTTGAATCATGCGGACTTACGCCGTGCGGTTTTGACTGGTGCCAAACTCGATGGGGCCAGTATGCGGGCCACTGTTTTGAGTCACACTGACTTGCGCCGAGCCAGCCTCACCAGTGTTGACTTAAGTGGTGCCAGCCTGTACGGGGCAAACTTGAGTAACTCTGATTTGCGCTGGGCTGATTTGAGCGATGCAAACCTGGCAGGCGCAACCTTTGAAAAAACTCGGCTGGGTAGCAATGAGGGATTGACCAGAGACTCGGTGTTAGATCTCAAGAGGCGGGGAGCGATTTTTGAGCGTTAAGGGGCGGCGTTGCTGAAACGTAAAACGCCTGGAGCCTCATTCCAGTCATCCTAAACCTTTTCCATCTTCACAATTGGCAATAGTTAAGGGTAGCTGAACGATGAAGCTTGTTTGTCCTGAGCCGCTCTAGACGTGAATGGTTCCCTTGAGGGATTCAACGAGCTTTTTGACCAGGGCTAGTCCCAAACCAGTGCCCCCTCGTTTCCAGGGGTCTGCTTTGGGGACACGATAAAATTTTTCAAAAATACGGCTTAATTCGGACGCTGGAATTTCGGTACCAGAGTTGGTGACACGGATCTGAAGCAGGGGGTGAGAGGTATCTGGCAGACTAATGGCAACTGTAATGGTTTCTCCTGCCGGAGTATATTTGCAGGCGTTGTTGACCAGTTCTACAACGATTCGCTTCAGACCGACCTGGTCTGATCTTATAGGAGACAGTTGGGGCGGGAGATGGACCTGTAAGGCTTGCTGTTGGTTTTCAGCCCTTTCGTGGAAGGGGGCCAGGATGGAGGGCAGCCAGTTTTGTAGATCAATTTCGGAAATTGCCTGTGTTTGGGCACCAGCTTCAAGCCGCTGCAAGTCCAGTAAGTCTTCGATGAGTTCAATTTCGCGATCGCATTCGGTTTGTAAAATCTTCAGGTAATGGTCGGCAGATTCTTTGGATCTGGCAATTTTGAGGAGCTCGATCGCCATTTTCATATTGGCCATCGGCGATCGCAACTCGTGAGAAACGGTGCTGAGGAAGTCGTCTTTGAATTGGGCAACTTGCTGGAGTTCTTCAACTTGCTGTTCTAAAGCGGTTTCTGCTTGTTTATGAGTAGTAATGTCTTCCAGGACAAGGAGCAGGCCATCTAGGGGGAGGTCTTCAGCGACTGCCTGGGACTGGGAGGCATGATAGACCAGGGGTTCTAGTGTGAGGGCAAACCAGCGATCGCCCCGATGTAGTTCATGGGGGGAAACAGGTTGGTGTTTTTTAAGCATAAGCAGATCTGTCTGCCATTCTTCTTCTGTAAGCCATGCGGTTACCAGATAGGTACTCAGGTCGTCGCCAACCTGAATCCCCAGCCAGTCATGGGCAGTTGGGTTGCAGAACCAGACCTGGCCGTCCCAGTCGGCAGCCAGCAACCCCATTGATAAGCTACGGGCAATCGCAGCCTGGGTTGATTGAGAGCGCTCTAGCTGATCGGCCAGTGCGGCCAGTTGGTTTGCAATTTGCATGGAGCTAGTTTGGGCTATTGCCTGACAGGGACTGAGGCCAGCTATTGTTTGCTGGTGGGCAACCAGATCATGCTGATAGGTTTGCCAGAGTTGCTGCACTTGCCGATGCAACACTGCACCCATTCTCAGCCGTTCACTTACAAAAACGATTCCTGCTGTCGTTGTAAACAGGCAAAGCGGAAAGGCTAGTGGAAGCCAGTGCGTGAGATGAAGCAGAAAAAGGGTGACTGCTCCCCACCCCAGGCATACCCCAAGCCATATCAGAGTCTGGCGTTCTTCCCGCTGATAGCTAAGCAGCAAGTTTAGACTGGGACCTCCCAGCAGCAGAATCAGTGGCAACCAGATCGCTGGAAGAGGCTGCAAGGGATTTTGCTGTAGCAAATTATTCACTGCCGCTGCATGGAGAAAAACTCCACTGGCCGGGGGATTCCGGTCGAACGGGGTAGCCAGGGAATCGATGCCTGCCGCTGTTACACCAACCAGGACAATCTTGTCCTGCAACTCGTACAGGGGAATTTTTTCCTCAATCACATCCGCAAAGGCAAATTGACGGATGTCCTGAGTACGCCCTGCCCAGTTAATCCAGAGGGGTTGCTTCAGGTTAGGGGAGGGAACAGCAGCTTGCACCAGCGAGTAGGATTGGACAATAGAAAAGCTGAGGGCGGGTACTCCCTGGATAAATAAATCAATTTTGCGGGTTATCCCATCGGCGTCCTGTCGGTTGAGGATGTGTCCAGTGGCGATCGCCGCTTTCTGAAGATTGGGCACTGGAAACAGCAGTAGTCCGGTCTGATCCCAACCCTGGGCCAGGACGACTCGACCATTGCGGATCATTGCTTTTGCCAACAGTGGATCATCAGGGCTGGATTCTGACCAAATCAGATTAAACGCCACAACACTGGGTTTGGCTTTTGTCAGCACATTCAGTAACTGCGCGTATCGCTGCCGATTCCAGGGAAACCGCCCCAACCGCTTAATGCTGGCATCATCAATGGCAATCACGACGAGGCGATTATCCCAGGGACGTTCCCCTCGCAGCCGAAACAGAACGTTATAAGCAATCTGCTCCAGAGGCTGAAAGATACCCAAACTGAGCAAGATAGCGAATGTGACGCTAACCAGGCCACCCGGGAGAACTTTCCAGCCCAACTCATCGATACGCCAACTCATGAATCTCTCTTTTACCCAAGGGCGTGGTAACCTCAACTTGAATCTTTAAAGAATTAGGCAGCAGTTTGAAATCAGTAATGAACACCCCCTCCCGATTAGTGCTTTGTGGGGTTCCTTCAACGCTCACGCTGTTAACTGGATCGACCTTACCAACCAGCCGAACCTTCCGCACCCTGCGCTCAATCACTTGCTGAAAGCGATATTGAATACGAGTATCCTCTGTTAAGGGAGTGGGTGTCGAGGGCGCTTCACCGGGAATCGTGAAGTTTTGAAACCCACCGAGTACAGCAACTGCCTGACCCTGTGCGGAGCTAACAACTTTGCCTTCGCGGACAGCCAATCCAGTCTTACCACTGGGCTGAATATTGAGTCCAAATTCTGTTCCACGAACACCGCTCAAACCAGCAGGCGTGCGAATCTCAAGTCTGGAACCCCGGTGGTTAAACCGCCGGATGCGCAAAAGTGCCCGTCCGCTCATGACCTGTAAGCGTGTAATTCGCCCATTGTCGGGGGCCATCGCCAGTTCCTGGATTTTGAGCTGGGTATTTTCTGTCAGGCTGATGGTGCCGATGCCCGTATCAACCAATAACGTGGCTGATGAGTTTTTGCCTGTTGTAATACCATCATTCACGGCTCTCAAGCGATCGCCCACCCGCGCGAAGTGAGAGGATGAGCCCTGCTCACGAGTCACCTTGCCCAGTACTTGCTTGACTTCCAACCAGCGCTCAATCCGAACCTGGAGGGATTGCTGCGTCCTTCCTTGAGAACCGCCCAGCATAAACATGACTGCAAGCATGACACTTGCGATTTGAGCTAGACGATTCATTCGGATTTTCCCGAGAGATTTTCCCGAGTTATTGTCAAATCTGGTGTATGAAGAAGAATTAAGCAGCGTCCTGGTGAGCAGCTGAATCGTCTTTTTGATCT
>JAIMBL010000320.1 GCA_023511615.1 Leptolyngbyaceae cyanobacterium HOT.MB2.61 | reverse complement strand
AAAGAGGATCTCCTGAGAGTTTAGTGATAAGCCTTGCTTATCACTAAAACAAAATCAATATTTCAGGGATTTTGTTTCAGATGAAAGCCTAGCTTAGGCTACTCTTTCATCGGCAAGCCAGGAGAACCATCATTCTTTAGTAGGTAAACACTGCAACGATGTGCCAGAAAGGTTTAAGTTCTCGGAGGCTGAATCCTCAGCAGGGGTAAGTTTAAATGACCAGTGGCTGTCTTACCTAAATATTTATTTCCACCAACCAACCACTCTTCATGACTCAAGACGCCCTATTTCAACAACTCAAACATCCCAATCCTCATTTAAGAGATCGCGCCATATATGATTTGGCGAAAACACAGGATGAGACAACTATTCCCCGATTAATGGAGGCTCTGGCAGATGAAGATGTTGTTTATCGACGGGCAGCAGTCAAAGCGTTGGGAGTAATTGGGGCAGAAGCAACTCCGCCTTTGGTAGAGGCTTTACTGCATAGTGACAATGTCACTATTCGGGGAAGTTGTGCAAAGGCACTGGCTCAGATTGCCGTTAATTATCCCGATGATCCGTTTCCAGCAGAGGGGTTACAGGGACTGAAAGCATCGCTAAACGATCCGAATCCGGTTGTCCATATTGCTTCAGCAATGGCATTGGGAGAAATTGGGCCACTAGCTTTGGATATTCTGGTTGAAGCTCTGGAAGCAACAGACAATGTGGGTCTAGCCGTGTCGATCGTGAACGCTCTAGCGTCGATTGGTGATGAACGAGCTGCTACTGTTTTAACAGTTCTGAGCACCGATGAGTCAGCAGATGTGTATGTGCGTGAAACAGCTACCAGCGCTCTATCTCGGCTTGAACTGGTTCGCAAGAATAGACCTCCAGTTTGATGTCGGTAAAGACCAGATTTCTTGATCTGGTCTTTGACAACACTCTAGTCCCAATCACTGGCCTCAACTTGTTTCTCCAGTTGGCTGATCGCCAGTTTCAAAATCGGTTGCAGAGCAGCATCTGATTCCTGCTGCAGAGCGGCTCGCAAAGGAGGCAGAGCAGTGCGATCGCCGATCTTCATCAGTGCTAGTGCTGCGGCTTTGCGGCTTTCGCTACTGGGGTGCTGCAGTAATTCCAGCAGTGCCAGCACAGCAGGCTGATAAGCCAAATTGCCCAAAGCGGCGGCCGCTTCACTCCGCACATTTTCGGAGGGATCGGTCAACGCTTGCACTAAAATCGTGAACGTATTTTCTTTCGCCTCTGCTTCGGCCACTTTGGCGATCGCGCTGATGACCGCCGCTCGTACTTCTTCGGAATCGGAAGTCAGGGCTGGATACAGATAATCCTTCGCTTCTGCACCAATAAAGGCCAAAGCCCAGGCTGCATGGCCTTTAGTGCTTTCTGGGTGTTGTGGTGATGCCAGGATATCTAATAGGGGCGGCACAGCAGGTTCTCCAATCCGGGCTAAAGCACCGACGGCAGATCCCTTAACGACCGTGTCTTCATCCTGGAACAGAGCATTCAATAGGGTTGGGATAGCGGTTGGATCGGCGATCAAAGTCAGAGTTTTGGCACAGGCTCGTCGCACCACTGGATTAGCGTGATGGGCTAGTCCCTCTAGCAGGCAGGGGGTCGCGGGTTGACCAATTTCTCCTAGTGTTTCCGCGATTCTCAGCCGCACCATACCACGGGAATCTGCAAACGCTTCAACTAATTGCCGCAACACAGATTCATTGCTGGCATCAAAAGTTCCTTCAGCCATTTGCTTATTCACGGTGCTAACCAGGGTATCCGTTGCAGCCTGAGCGGCTAACACTGGATCCGGATCAGAGGCGGAAGGGGAGATGGCGGATTGGTTCATGGCGAATAATTGATTGACTCTAATCTCTAATCTAGAGATGGTTCTGAATGAGTTTCAATTTGAGAGATCGCTAACATCACTAACTGTTGTACAGTTTCTACTTCATCCTTCAGCAGTGCTGTTAAATGAACCAGAGCAGTTGGCTCACCGATTCTGCCCAGGGCATTCACGACTGCTTTCCGCACGTCTCCATCTTTATCCTGAAGTGCCAGAATCAAATGGGGAACGGCAGGTTTGTGCCGTAACTGGCCTAGAGCGGCGACTGCTGCCGTGCGAACGATGGGATCTGGATCGGTCAGTGTTGCAATCAGAACTCGAAAAGCCCGTTCTTCGGCCCGTTCTTTGGCAATCTGAGCGATCGCGCCCACTCCAGCACAGCGAACATCCACTGATTCAGAGGATAGAGTGCGATACACCTGATCTGTGGCCTCCGGGCCGATCGAAGCCAAGGCCCATGCAGCATACCCCTTGATGCTCTCTGGGTAGTCGGGTGACTCTAAGATTACCAGAAAGTAGGGTACAGAGGCTTCTCCAATTCTAGCTAAGGCACCAATCGCTGATCCCCTAACCGTTGCATCTTCATCCTGCAATACAGCCTGGAGCAGCGTTGGAATTGCAGTCGGATCGGCAATCAACGTCAAAGCTTTAGCAGCCGATCGCCGCATGACTGGATCAGAATGATTTGCTAATGCATTGATTAACAAAGGAGTCGCAGCTTCCCCAATTTCCCCAAATATTTCAGTAATCTGCGATCGCACGGTTCTGCGTGGGTCTGCAAGCCCCTGCACCATGCGCTGCAAAATCTGCTGATCATTGAAATCGAACGTATGCAAGCTGATTTGCTCATTCACAGCCTGGAGCAATGCATCCATTTCTGCTTGTGCTAACAGCGGTGAATTCTCTACCGTAACGGTATCAGCATGAAAAAAGCTATTCATTGACACTGACAGATAATGCAGCCTGTTGATTGCGAAGTGCCTGGAGAGTTGCATCAATTTTCGTTAGCTCTGGCTCCAAACGAGCCATCACTACTGACTTCGTCACCTTTGCCCGTTGGGCAACTTCTAACGTATCATTCAGCAGACGTTCCCGATATTGCTCTAACTCATCAATGACTTCAGCAAGATCTTCACTACTCTGCTGTTCTGGGTTGTTATTTATTTCTGAAACTTCAGACATATCTCTTGTTTCCTCAAAATTGAATTCCTTAATTTATTATCGATGCTTAGTGGCTCTTTGTCATCCTTCACGACAGAAGCACAGCAATTCTCAGTATGGAATTTCAACTGGTGTTGGGAGGAATATCCCACTCCCGCTCCTCAAGCATAAAGGTCATCAGATGATCCCAACTATCGAGGTAACGGGTTAACCTGAATAATTCACGAGAGGTCAAAATCACCCTAGCGACTGAAGTCGCGGCTATCTGCAGAAAACCTACTAATGCAGGTTACCGAAAAACTTGATTTTATTGAGTCTGCGTCGGCAGAGAGTTATTAATCTGGCAACTGTTGTGACTACAGACGCCCTCACCCTAAATCCCTCGCCCATTTTGGACGAGGGACTTTCGATTCGGCTCCCCTTGTATCTTAAAACTAGAGAGATAGACCGTCACCCCTTAGATGCTAGACATCGTGGAGAAGTTAGGGTCATCTCTCTGAAGTAACAGGTCAAACTCGAATCATCGGTTGGGACAGCAGATCCCGAATGGCGCAAGGCTGAGTCAACACCTGATTTCACCCCGGACAAGCAGAAGGGCCATATGCAGGAGAGAACAATGGATTGGCATTGACGTGTGTAAGCGGTGGCTAGATGTACATCTACGCCCCCAGCATCAGAGTTTTCGAGTGAGCAACACTGAGAGTGGGATTCGCAAGCTTCTGACTCACCTGTGCCCGCCTGAGGCGGTCGGTCGGGTGATGCTAGAATCCACTGGCGGCTATGAGCGGCAAGTGGCGTTGGTGCTGTCCAAGCTAGCCTATCCAGTGGTCGTGATGAATGCGCGGCCAGCACGAAACTTTGCCAAAGCTGCCAATCAACTGGCTAAACCAGATCAGGTCGATGCCGCGATTTTAGCCTGGTTTGGCGAAGCGATGAAACCGCCGATTCGGTCATTGGCCAGCGAAGCGGACGCAGAACTTCAGGACTTGGTGACCCGCAGGCGGCAACTGGTAGACATTCTGACCGCTGAACAAAACCGCTTGTCAGGCTTACGCGGAACGGCTCAAGCAGATATAGAAGCTCACATTGAATGGCTCAGAGAACGCATTCAGCCACTCGACGAGCAGATCGACACCCAAATCAGTCAATGTCAGCACTGGCAGGCAAACCAGACTCGGCTCACCACGGTTCCAGGAGTGGACAAGGTCGTCGCCGCTACCTTGTTGGCCCTGTTGCCAGAACTGGGACAGTTGTCCACTCGAAAAATAAGTAGGGCTTGCTGAAAAAGTATTTCACGAGCTTTGAGAAGGTTGATGGTTACATCTTGAAACTCGCTGGAA
>JAIMBL010000319.1 GCA_023511615.1 Leptolyngbyaceae cyanobacterium HOT.MB2.61 | reverse complement strand
CAGTATAGCTGTCGCCAGGTTGCTTAGGACACTGGGTTTAAGGGGGGTTGGGCCTTCGCCCCCAGCCAGGGGTTCCACCCCTGCACCCTGTCCTAAGCCTAGTGGCTATATGCCTGACTTAGTAAACTATGGAAGGCACTTGTCGAGTGTTTGTAGCGATCGCTGGTTGCTGATAACTCGTTTTCAGATCGTCCCTGTGTCTACCTAAGTGCCACCACTGGATGGCAAGAGGAATCTTGCAGGACAAAATCTTGATAGGTTCCGATTAGTCCTGGTTGGTTCCAATTAACCCCAATGGGTTCCAATTAATTAAATGCCACAGCTATTCCCTACCTGGCTGTGATGGGTGCACTACCATATTCCAGCATGGCTAGTAGTCTGCCACGCAGATTTTGATGGGTTTGCAACCGATCAAAACCCCATGCATCACTTTTTCCAGATTTAGGAAACCTGTCAAAATCACCATGGTGAAGTACTAGTAGACCAACCTTAAAAGTTTCACAACGTTTGTAGTTCAGGCTTTACTGTCTGATTGAAGTCGTCACTACAACGGTTATAGTTCAGTTTTTAGTCTGTTCGACTGAAGTCGTCACTACAAGGGTTGCAGGATTTATTGCCTTGTTTGACTTTCCCAATAATTATTTTTTCAATTAGCCGGAGAAGACCCGCATGAGCCGCGTGAGTATGGTTAACTACGGACCCTCTCAACAACTGCATCCGCTCAGTCTGCTGGCCCAGGTCAGCAGTCGCAGCCGCAGCGGCTGCTTAGAGGTATCAGACGGGTCAACCTCCTGGTGGCTTTACTTTGAACAGGGGCAGTTAAGCTTTGCCACCAATAGCAGCCACCCGTTCGACCGCCTGGATCGCCATCTGCGCCAACTGAGTCGGCAGGTGCCGACCCTCGTCAGTGCAGTTCGGGTACAGGTGCGCCTGCTGTTCGAAACCGCTGCCGAGGGGGTTGCGCATCCGCGGCCAGACTACCAGGCAGTCCGCTGGCTGCTGGAGCAGCAGTACCTGGAACCAGCGCAGGTGGCGCGGCTGGTCGAGTCCTTAGCCAAAGAAGTGCTGGAGCCCTTTCTGGCCCTGACGGAAGGGAGTCACGATTTTCTCAATCGGGACCAGTTGGACGACCTTGCCCCCCTGTGCCAGTTGGAGGTGCGCCCCTTAGTGGAGTACTGCCAGCAGCAACGGCAGCGTCGCCCCTCGTCGAGTGCTCCAGCGGCTTCCCCGCCGGCTCCCCCGCCAACCCAAGCGGAGGCCAGCCTGCCAGGCTGGTCCCCTCCCCCCCCGGCGATTCCCCCGCCTAAAGCAGTTCCCGCTTGGAGTGGGAAACCCAGGGCCGGCTTTCCTGCCGCCGAGACGACTCTGCCACTGAAAAACCACTACACCATCGCCTGCATAGATGACAGTCCAACCATTTTGCAAGCGATGAAGTCCTTCCTCGACGACGCCAGTTTCACGGTGATTGTGATCAACGACCCGATTAAGGCTCTGATGCAGGTGATGCGCAGCAAACCGGATGTGATTCTGCTCGATGTCGGCATGCCCAACCTCGACGGCTATGAACTGTGTTCCCTCCTGCGGCGACATGCCAACTTTAAGCACACCCCCATCATCATGGTCACGGGGAATACCGGGTTCATTGACCGGGCGAAGGCCAAGCTGGTGGGGGCATCCGGTTATCTAACGAAACCCTTTACTCAGTCCGAATTGCTGAAGATGGTGTTTAAGCATTTAACTTAACGTCTCCCGGGTGAGGGATGGGTTTGGCGGTTGGGGAGGGGGGAGGGGTGGGGGATGCGGGGTGAGTCAAGTCGCTTTTTGTGCGTAAAGGAACAGCAAACATGAGTGTAACGTTGATGGGCACGATTTTGATTGTTGAAGATACGCCGTCAGAAATGGAGTTAATCAGCCATTACCTGCGCCAGAGTGGTTACAGTGTGGTCGGGGCGGTCAGTGCAAAGGAGGCCTTGAGCCGGGCGGTTGAACTCAAGCCCGACGTCATCATCACTGATGTGGTGATGCCTGGCATGAGTGGGTTTGAGTTGTGTCGCAGTCTCAAAAAGCATCCCGTGACGGAGCATGTCCCCGTCATTTTGTGTACCTCCAAAAGTCAGGAGATTGACCGCCTGTGGGGCATGAAGCAGGGAGCCAGTGCTTATCTGACGAAGCCGTTTACCTCTGAGCAGTTGGTGCGAGTGGTGCGGTCGGTGGCGGGGTAGGATGATGCAATCTTCTGGTCTAGTGCCGCCCACCCTCCGCCCGCCTGCGGGGCTCGGTGAGGCGTATCTCAGGCTCTCGCTGGCCGACACGGTGCCTGCGCTGTTGCGGATGAAGCAGGTGCAGGAGGTGCTGGTGTTACCGGCGGCGCGGCTGACGCCAATTCCCAATTTGCCGCCGCTGGTGTTGGGGTTGATGAATCGCCGCAGTCGTGTGCTGTGGGTGGTGGATTTACCCCAGTTGTTGGGCTTGCCGCCGCTCGATGCCGGGCGACAGAGCCATGCCCTAGCCATTATCCAGGTTGCTTCCGGTTCGCTGGCTTTGGCTGTGCACCAGGTTGATGGCATGGGCTGGTTGTCGGAGGATGAGATTCAACCCCCGCCTCCCCATCTCCCGTCCCATTTGATGCCCTTTTTGCGCGGTTGTGTTCTCCAAGCTCAACACATTGCGCTTGTCCTCGACCCGGAGGCCATTGTCCATGCCCCAGCTCTCCTCAATCACTAGAGGTAGATATTGCTTCGGTGCGAAGGGTGTAACTGTAAGAAGCGGACATAGCACTATTGAACTCTTTCCTAATGTAGTGTCCTAACCCGCCTTCGTAGAGCTATGCCTTGCGAACTCCCAGGATCATTGACCATACCTTTTCCACTTATTCCATGAGTAGTGTTTATGGTTGACCAAACAAATGCCACCTCTGACATTCTCCACTCTGAGTTTGTTCCTTCTCAGCAGAACTTGAATTACCAGTTGCGCCGAAGAGTTTTGAAATACCGAGGTTCTAGTTACTCGCTTCAAAGCTCGAATTCCCAAACTCCTCAGTCGGTATTTGCCCTCATTAAGCCACCCTCCGACCCTGTTCCGACGCGGGAACGCTCACCATGGGTTCAAAAATTCTTTGACTTGCCGATTGGACGCAAACAATTACTAGCTCTGCTGGTGTGTGAACTGGTGCCGATTCTGGGACTCGGAGTGGGCACGATCCTGGTTCTCACTCACAGCCTCCGGACTCAGTTGCTCGACCAGGCCATCTCCGAAGTTGCTGTCACCGAAACCAATTACAACATTAAAATCAACCAGATGGGCTTTGGCTCTCGTGGTCAGTCCGATAATGCGGCCATTATCAATGCCGCTCGTTCTCAAATCATCGGCGGTGGATTAGGGGCTGAATTGCAAGACCAAGTGCGGCAAATCCTCAAAAATGAGGTCAAAGCCCGCAAGATGGAGTATGCCACTCTGGTGGACCGGGAGGGCCGCATTCTGGTCAATGCCAATGCGAACCGTCGGGGTGAACGGTTTGACCCTGCTGGCCTGGTCAGCGAGGCAATGAGAACGGCTCGCCAGCTCAAGGCCAGTGCGATCGTGCCCTGGAGTGAGCTGGCCAAAGAATTACCTCCCTTGCCTTCGGGTTTCACGAATCAGGATGGGTTAATTCGCTATGTGGTGACGCCAGTGAAAGATCCCAATACGCAGGCGGTGATTGGGGCGCTGGTGTTTGGCGATATTGTGAACAATAAACGGCCGATTGTTGAAGGGACGCTCAATTCTTTTGGTAAGGGCTATAGTGCGATTTACCTGCGTCAGCCGGATGGGGAATTTGTGCTCGCGACCTCGATGAATAAAGGTGGTCCTGGGGATCCCAATCAAGTTCAATACAACCGGCCGATCGCAGAGGTATCCCTGTTAAGGGCCGCAGCAACCCGCAAGGGCGAGGCGGTCACCGGGCGCATGGTGATTGATGGAGTCACTTATACTGTTGCGGCTAAAGCCATTCCCAATAAAGTGGTGGAAACAGGAGAGGAAGCCTTCCCCGCTTACAGCAGCCAGCCAGCGGCCATCCTGGTCAGAGGTACTCCTGAAGATAATTTGAACAATCTATTGCGGGCCAGCCTCTTGCAGGAGGGAGTGGTGCTGTTTGTGGGAATTCTGATGATTCTGCTCTGGTCTTCGGTGTTTCGGCGAACGGTTATTAAACCGCTCAAGAATCTGGAACAGGCAACCCAGGCATTTGCCCACGGAAACCGCAATGCCAGAGCCGAAGTCTTCTTTCGGGATGAAGTAGGGCAACTGGCAACACTGTTCAACTATATGGCGGATGGCATTGTTGCTTCTGAGCAGGCATTAAACCGCGAGG
>JAIMBL010000318.1 GCA_023511615.1 Leptolyngbyaceae cyanobacterium HOT.MB2.61 | reverse complement strand
GGTCGCAGACCCTCAAAATTTAACCCCCATCAACTTCCTGGGTATTCGCTAACCGTCAAATTCAATTTGACAGAGTAATAGGTTTTCAAAGAATCACGGTGAACCAGCACAGTAACAATGCTTCTGTCCATTCAACAGTTGCGCCATAGGTATCACCTGTATGCCCGCCAAGTTTAAGGTTGAACCAGGCTCCGGTCGCAAAAGCGATCGCTCCCCCACCCAGTGCCGTCCCAATTGCGCCTGGCCACCCTGTTAGCTGGAGGCAGAATTGTAAGCCACTCAATCCTAAGAGCAATAACAAACTGGGAATCGTTTCCCCGATCGAGCGAATGGATGCTTTGTGGAGTGCGCCTTTCCCCTCTGATCTCAAGTAGGGGTAGCGGGCGATCGCAACCAACTGTCCCCAGCGCCCCCACCCTGCTGCAACCATCAAGGCCAACCAGCGGTTGGAAACCATATCAGCCAGAGCAACCGTTTTGAGCAACAGAACTGTAACCGCTGCCATGACTCCAAAAGCCCCCGTATGGCTATCTGCCATTACCTGTAACCGACGCCGGGGATCCAGAACCGCCAGTCCGTCCGCTGTATCCATTACGCCATCAAGGTGTAGCCCTCCAGTAAAGCCAACCCAGATTGCCACAATCAAGGCACTGCGAGTTAGTAGGGGCATTCCCACCCAGGCCAGCCCCCAATCCAACAATCCCAGCAATCCACCTATAAACAGCCCCACAATAACGATCCAGCGGGCAATGCCATTGAACTCTAATCGCCAGTGATGGGGAATGGGGAAGCAAGTGTAGAAGGCGATCGCACCCAGTAGCGTATAAATCAGCATTCGCAGTGCTTTTTGCCAAGAACCAGATTCTCGCTCTTTCAAGACTTTTTCATCTGTCATGGAACTTTAAAGATTTCGGTATCCTGGCTGGCGTATCCTGATGCCCCCCATCGGGATAATCTAGAGAGAACAGTCAATTTTTAGTATCCCCTAGGTGCAAATCTGGTTGGCCAATTCAGTAAATTCCATCAGGAGACAGCTAGAAAACTTGAGATAAAATTGTTTCGTAATCACTAATCCTCAAAGCCATCTTGGGTGGGCTCCATCCCAGGGATCGCCATAATCAACAAGTTCACAAATGCTTGTGGTTGGCTTAATCCATCTCCTCCCATCATCTTTCCTTAGCTGTCCTTTTTATTAAGACTTTCGTTTTTCAGATTTTCTAAAGTTTTTAGAGTCCACGTCTGCCCGACCGCTGAAGCACCTCTCACCGAAGCTGCGGGCAACTCTAGACCAGAGGCGTTCTCTCCATGAGTCACGATCCAATTTCCCGCAGCAAGCGAATGCCTGCCCCCTGTATTGTTGATGTCGGCACCGTTGTTAACAAGCAGGACATGCAACGGGTACTCGCGGATCTGAGCCGTGTTCGCTACCTGCATACACAAGACGGCGTCCTCACCAGCGAAGGGGAGGGATACGTTCTTGAGGTCTTTGCTGATCCCCAGCGATCAACGTTGATTGCCAACCATGCGCTCTACATCAACGTTTGTAGCTTTGACTTTCTGGAGTTAGGGCAATCGGAGGATGAGGAACCCCGGTTTGATCTGATCCAGGATGATCGCCAACTGCGCCTGATCCCCCTTTCCGATCCACTACAGGAGCAAACCACCCATCGCCTCAATGTTGCGGCTTTAGAGGCTGTAGTGGCTGAGGTGCTTTCCGCCAGTTGGGATGTGCAGATTGACGACGAAGAGCATTTTTCGTTTTAGTTGAGGCACGGCGGTCAAACGTTGAGTACGGGCTTTTCTTTTCAGTGCCAGGCTTATTGCTGTGACACGTACGCGCGGGC
This sequence comes from Leptolyngbyaceae cyanobacterium HOT.MB2.61, assembly GCA_023511615.1. Lineage (GTDB taxonomy): Bacteria > Cyanobacteriota > Cyanobacteriia > Leptolyngbyales > Leptolyngbyaceae > Leptothermofonsia. The sequence goes on along the minus strand of JAIMBL010000318.1, from coordinate 2,511 downwards.
GGGTGTGTTTACGACTCCCCATGGGTCGGTAGAGACTCCTCGCTTTATGCCTGTGGGAACGCTGGCCAATGTGAAAACGGTTACTCCAGACCAATTGCGAGCAACAGGAGCGCAAATGGTGCTGGCCAATACCTATCATCTGCACCTGCAACCGGGAGAAGACATTGTCGCCAAAGCAGGAGGGCTACACCGCTTTATGGCCTGGAACGGGCCGATCTTGACAGATTCAGGTGGGTTTCAGGTGTTCAGCCTGAGCGAACTGCGGCAAATTTCTGATGAGGGTGTCACCTTCCGCTCTCCCAGGGATGGACAAATAATTCATCTAACGCCTGAGCGCTCGATTGAAATTCAGAATGCGCTGGGGGCAGACGTGATTATGGCCCTTGATGAGTGCCCGCCTTACCCTGCCAGTCGCGAGGAGGTAATCGAAGCTACAGACCGCACTTATCGCTGGTTAAAGCGCTGTGTTGTGGCTCATCAGCGGGGTGACCAGGCGTTATTTGGCATTGTGCAGGGTGGAGTGTATCCTGACCTGCGGCAGGATGCGGCACGCATGCTGGCCGATCTGGATTTGCCTGGTTATGCGATTGGGGGGGTCAGCGTAGGTGAACCTGCCGAATTGATTAAGCAAATTGTGAAAGCAACGACCCCAATCTTACCGTCGGAGAAACCTCGTTATCTGATGGGTGTGGGGACTTACCGGGAAATGGTGCAGGCGATCGCCGCCGGAATTGATCTATTTGACTGCGTGATTCCGACCCGGTTAGCTCGCCATGCCAATGCTCTGGTTGGAGGCGATCGCTGGAATTTGCGCAATGCCAGGTTCCGCGAAGACCTGACCCCATTAGACAAAGACTGCCCCTGCTATACATGCCAAAACTTTACGCGGGCTTACCTGAGTCATCTGCTGCGATCGCAGGAACTTCTGGGTTACACTCTCCTTTCGATTCACAACATCACAGAACTGATTCGTTTTACTCAAACCATTCGCAGTGCAATCCTAAGAGGCACCTTTAAGGCAGAGTTCGGGCATTGGCTCTAATCAGCAATAGTAAGAAGTGCATCCCAATTATGCAATTTGCCCTCATCCCCCAGCCCCTTCTCCCAAAAGTGAGGAGCTAGGTCAAAGTCCCTCTCCCAATCAATTTTGGGAGAAGGGGAGCTAGATTAAAGTCCCTCTCCCAGCTTGGGAGAGGGATTAGGGTGAGGGCTACAAAAGTAGGATGCACCCATAGTAAGTAGTTGTAAGTAGCTAAGTAGCTGGGTGCAATTAAATTAAGGATAGTTTTGGGGGTAGAGGGGGTGAAACCCCTTGCCTGGAGGCAAAGCCCCCACTCCCCTTTCTTCCAATTAATTGTGTCTAACTACTTATCATGAACGGCATACAGCGTCATAAATGGCATACAGCGTCATAAATACAAAAAATAAGGGAGCCAGGGGAATCGAGGGGTTTATTTTCAAGTCAGCAGACAGACGCCTGATTTGTTAAGAAATATGTCGTATTTTTCAGGCTCCTGATGAGGTCACAGCATGTTACGATATATGGCAATTCTGAGAACTATACCGGAGAGGTTATTCATTCATGGAAGCTGCGTTGCTCTTAGCAAAACTGCCGGAAGCATACTCCGTTTTTGATCCACTTGTTGACGTAATGCCCGTTATTCCAGTCTTTTTCCTGCTGCTAGCATTTGTTTGGCAAGCAGCAGTTGGTTTTAGATAAAAATAAGGTAATCCGACAATTCAAAAGGCACCCTTTGCAGGATGCCTTTAGTTTTGGTTTTTTGTCCTGACGACTTGAACCTGTGAATCTAGGCGTTGCCGAAAAGCAGGATGAATTGAAACGAAGTTTCAACCATCCAGCATCTTCTTCATTTCCAGATTCAGCAACGCCAATTTATAGCAGTAGCTACCTGGACCTGCTATTTAATCCGCCAGTTTTTCCAAACAGTCCCGCTCAACGGGGCCGTAGTTCACCCGCACGAACCCCGTTTGTCTCGTCCAGTCTCCAATCAGACAATAGGAGCCATCTCCATTCACTACCGAAATGGTCGCCTTAAGCCCCCTCTGCATTCCACGAACCAAACGAACGCGATCGCCAATCTTCAAGTCTGCTAATTCAATAGGGTTTTTCATCACTTTTCACCCACTCATCCTCAGTCTTAAGATGGAAGCTTTCTTCATAGACGAATATAGACACAATGAGTTGCCGCTCCATTCCAGATAATGATCTGAAACGAGCCATAGAGACTCACCCGTTTGGTTGAAATCTAGAACTTTTGGTGGACTACCAGCCCCCAGCCCCTCAACCCTCTCTCCTGGCTCCTCACCCCTCTTTAACAACCAACAACCCGTTGCGCCTAGTACTCTGCCAAATTGAATTTAACGGTTAGCGAATACCCAGGAAGTTGATGGAGGTTAAATTTTGAGGGTCTGCGACCCGTCAAAATTTTCCTGGCGGAACACTAGTTGCTAATCGGTTCAACGGCAGAGGATTGTTGCCGGGTTTCTAAC
>JAIMBL010000032.1 GCA_023511615.1 Leptolyngbyaceae cyanobacterium HOT.MB2.61 | reverse complement strand
AATGAAGCATTATTACAGAATCAAATTAAACCCGTTCGTCTGCGTTTCATCGCTAGGAATTCCAATTGAAAAAGATGTCAAAAAGCTACTTGACCTCATCCTCCTCAGAGACTATGTTAGACCGTTCACGCTACAAGTGCAGAAGTGATAATGATTCTATGGACAGATAGGCAGTAGTTTTCCACATCCTGTCAACCCACTTATCTGACTGCTTTGCGAAGCACCTCTTCTTCGATCAGGGTTTGAAACCGTTTCAAGCTTTCTACTAGATTGGCTTCTAACCAGCGTTCTACTCCAATACCTTTAATCAATGCACCCACAATCCCCCCTGGTAGGTTGAAGGCAAGCTTAAGGCGTAAACGACACCCTCGATCAGTTGGGAAGAACTGGGCACAGCCATGGTTTGGCAAACCAGAGACTGACTCCCAAGCAATTGACTGCATGGGAATGCGTTGGGTAATGCGCGAAGTCCACTCGGTCAGTAGAGGTGCCCCCAGCCCAAACTTCCAGCGCGATAGCTGTTCAGAACCAGGTAAAACCTTGACTTCCTTTACAAGGGGGATCCAACGCGGCACATTCTCCAAATCTTCCCAGAGGTTATAAACTTCCTCTACCGAACAAGTGATGTCTACCTCCACGGAACGCTCGAGCGTATATTCCTGCATATGCTAGCCCCTTTCTCAGGTAAGACTCGTTTGTTTTAAAGTCAAGCGAGCTTAAAATCAAGCGAGATCGTACCGTTGCCTAATCCTAATGGATTTTAGCAGTTTGGAATGGCTTTCTGAGAGAGTGTGACACAAAACCTAAATTTATAAAAAAAACCGAAATTCTATCAAGCGAAAAGCAAAAAAAACAATATATTGCAAAAATATGTTTCATTAAAAGTATCCAAGAGAAACAGGAAATACAGAATGTACACCATCGATAAAGAAAAGACTGCTCTTACCCTCCAGGAGCGCATCGCTGAGATTGCTTCTCTAGAGAAAATTTCAGAAACTGAGGTACGTCACTACAGTGATGGCAGTGAGCTAATCCCCGCAGAGGTGCAAGCCAAGATACGCCGTAATGGTGGTCAATTGCCAGACGTACCTCAGATGGCTGGCTACACCGTAGATGATGAGGGACTCATCAATGCCTATTCCATTAAGCCTGCGATGTATTTTGCCGGATATCCTACGCCTGAAGCGCAACGCCGCTACCTTTTTCAAGGGGCGATTGCTGCCCTGCTAGTCACCCTGACCGTATTGATTGCCTTTTCTGTTAGCTAAGGCTATCTCTCTTACCATCTCGCGCTCAGCCCTATCCAAGGATTCACAATGATTACTGACTTTGATTTCAGAAATCCCAGCTTGTTCGGTTCGGTTATTTTCAGACCTGATTTCAATGCCTTCGAGCTTATCAACGCTACTCAAGCTTGGTCTTTACTATTCACCGTGGGACAGGAAGATAAGATCTTGGGGGTGAGCCCTAGAGCAGGTCGCCGCTTCACTAACCTCTTGTTTACAATCGTTGCATCAGGCATTGTCGGAGTTCTAATTGTTCAGACTAGATTGCTTGGTTAAAGGCTTCGAGCTAATTAACTTCCAGAACTCTTCTCCACTCTCTTCCGACCAACAGGTCGTTTTTTTGTAAAGTTTGGAGTGCAATGAGCGATGAAACAGAAAATGTGACTTCACTACAGCAATAACCGATCGCCTCCAAGCTACTGCCCCGCCCAGGGATTGAGATTTAACGACCCAGCTCACCGGACGCAGATAACCTATGCAACTCAACCAACCAGCTTCCGGCGTTCCGGTGCAGCAACTTGTTAGACGTGCTGCCAACGAGATAACTTCTCAACCAAACTCTTGTTCAATAATCCGCCAACGGATAGCGATAACCCCAGGTTCTAAACTCAGGCGGCTAACGATTTGTTCTAAAAAAGCGTCGTTGCGTTCTTGAGTCACCAGTTCTGCTTCCACACTAACTCGATCGGGGGTATCTTCCAAATCTTCGCTGTAGAGCGATCGCAACTGTAGTTTTCCACCTGACACCGCTTGCAGGAGCAATGCCCGAACATGCGCTTCATCCTGGGTACGACAAACCACATCACAGCGGTAACAAAGTTCCAATTCTGTGCCCTTGAGGGGCTGCTGATTAATTCGGTATCCTAACGGACGTAGAATCAGGTTGGCGGCTAGCACTGCTACAGTACCAATCCCTGCATGAAGCAGGAGTCCTGCGCCAGATAGCGATCCGATCGCAGCGGCACACCACAACGTTGCGGCTGTATTTAACCCGCGCACTGTCAGCCCTTCCCGCAAAATCACACCGCCTCCCAAGAAGCCAATGCCAGAGACCACCTGTGCCGCAATTCGAGTCGGGCTAGAATCACCCGGAGTCAAGACAGAGAGCATGACAAACAGAGCCGCCCCTGTTGCCACCAGGGTATTGGTTCGTAATCCTGCCATGCGTTGCCGCCACTGACGTTCTGACCCCAGGGCTGAACCCAGGAGAAAGGCAACGACTAGCCGAATCGCGAACTCTGTCCAAGTCATGCTCTATTCTCCTGATAGATCAATTTATTACTGATCATCTTCGGTCGCCCACCTCCAACTGTTCTTTAGCAACCTGTAGCTGATGCCATAGCGCTTCAATCTGTTGAAAGGCTTCCGTGGGCGAAAGCTTACCACCCGTTTGTAAAGAACAGGTTATGCCAACTTGATAGGCAAACTCCTGAAGATTGGCATTAAACAGAAATGCAGTAGGTGTAAACTCACCGTGATAGCGGGCATAGGGATAGAGAAAAGCAGTTTTAGTCATAGTACACCTCCTAATAAAGGCTTGAATAAATACCTACAGCCATTTACCAAATTTGCGAATGTACCAGACTTTGATCGTCTGTGTCAGGACACAATAGCTGCCTAAAATCGCAATCAACCAAGGGAAATAGCTAAAGGGGAGTGGCATCATACCAACACTGGCTCCAAATGCGGTAAAGGGGACAGCAATGCCGATCGCCATAATGATCCCCGTGGTGACAATTACAGGTAGAGCAGCCGTGCTTTGGAAGAAGGGAACTTTTGCCGTGCGGATCATATGAATAATCAACGTTTGAGACAGTAGACCTTCAACAAACCAGCCGGACTGAAACAGAGAGGCTTGTTCCGGTGTATTGGCACCAAACACAAACCACATCAACCCATAGGTAGCGTAGTCAAAGATGGAGCTAATCGGACCAATGAAGATCATGAAGCGTCCAATGTTGGGAACGTTCCACTTTTGAGGGCGTTCTAAAAATTCGCGATCGACCTGATCAAACGGAATCGTGACTTGGGAAATGTCGTAGAGCAGATTTTGAATCAACAGATGGATCGGCTGCATCGGCAAAAATGGCAGGATTGCACTTGATCCCATGACGCTGAACACATTGCCAAAGTTAGAACTGGCAGTCATGTTCAGGTATTTGAGAATGTTGGCAAAGGTGCGCCGGCCTTCCAGAATACCGCGCTCCAGCACCATCAAGCTTTTCTCTAGCAGGATGATGTCAGCCGATTCCTTGGCAATGTCTACAGCAGTATCCACGGAAATTCCAACATCCGCATCGCGCAACGCGGCAGCGTCATTAATGCCATCTCCCAAATAGCCAACCGTATGTCCTTTGCGCTTGAGAATTTGAATGATGCGAGCTTTTTGCAGGGGTGACATTTTGGCAAAAACGGTGGTTGTCTCTACCATGTCCCCCAGTTCTTGATCGCTCATTTGCTCCACTTCATGACCAAGAAGCGTGTGATGCACGTATAACCCCACTTCTCGGCAGACTTTGCGGGTCACGAGGTCATTGTCGCCGGTAATCACTTTGACATTTACACCATGGGTTTGGAGGGCAGCGATCGCCGCTTCAGCACTGTCTTTGGGTGGATCGAGAAAGGCCAGATAGCCCACCAAAGTCAAGTTGAATTCATCCTGGGCACTGTAGGCGGATTTGGGTTCGGAAAACTGCCGATAGGCAACAGCAATCACCCGTAAGCCGTCCTCGTTCAACTGACGAGTCACCTGGAGAGCCTGCTGATGCAATGCTCCAGTTAAAGGCACAATGTCTCCCTCAGAATAAGCCTGGGTACACAGATTAACGATTTCCTCAACCGCACCTTTGCAAATCAAAAGATGCTGTCCCTGCTCTTCCACAATCACAGACATCCGGCGGCGGATAAAGTCGAAGGGAACTTCATCGACCTTTTGATACTGCTGGTGCAGATTGGGCACCAAGTTCATTTCCCCATGCTCTAGCACAGCCGCATCCAGCAAGTTTTTCAGTCCTGTCTGGTAATAGCTGTTGAGGTAGCCGTATTTCAGGGGTGTTTCATCGTCTTGCCCGTAAATGTCCAGGTGCCGTTCCAGGATAATTTTGTCTTGGGTCAGGGTTCCGGTCTTGTCCGTACACAGCACATCCATTGCCCCAAAGTTTTGGATGGCGTTGAGCCGCTTCACAACCACTTTTTGATCTGCCATCACGACCGCTCCCCGTGCCAGATTAGCCGTCACAATCATGGGCAGCATTTCTGGGGTTAATCCAACGGCAACGGACACAGCAAACAGAAAAGCATCGCCCCAGTTACCTTTGCCGATGCCGTTGAGCAAAAATACGATCGGCACCATGACGGCCATAAACCCAATGAGCAGCCAGCTAACGTCCTTCACGCCTTTTTCAAAACTGGTCAGCGATCGCTTGCCGACCAGATTCTTTGCCAGAGAACCAAAGTAAGTCTGGCTGCCTGTGGCAACGACAACCGCCATCGCGGTTCCACTGACGATATTCGTACCCATAAAGACAACGGTTGGCGTATCCAGAGGATCGGTACTGGCATGACTGAGGCTGGTTGCCATTTTCTCAACCACACTGCCCAATGTGTCGTACTTCTCGACGGGCAAGGATTCCCCCGTCAAAATTGCCTGACTGACAAACAAATCCTTTGCAGTCAAAAGCCGCGCATCCGCAGGTACCATGTCTCCAGCCGACAGATGCACAATATCTCCGGGTACGAGTTGCTGGATTGGCACTTCTTTTTGGCGGGAGCGATCAAAGGTATTGTCCCGACGGCTGACAGTCGCCGTTGTACTCACCATTGCCTTGAGCTTGGCTGCGGCTTGCGTCGAGCGGAACTCCTGCACAAAGCGTAGCAAGCCACTGATCACGACCATCAGCGTCAGGACAATTGTTCCCTTTAGATCTTCTGTAAGGAAAGAGACGATCGCTAAACCCAGCAAGATATAGACAAATGGATTGTTGAATGCTTGCAACAACTGCACAACCCAGTGGGGCGGCTTTTCATGGGCAACTTCATTGAGTCCATACTGCCGCAGACGCTCTTTGACTTCTGCATCGGTTAATCCCTTCCGTCGCGTGTTCAACCGGGCAAGCAGTTTGCCGATATCGATATAGGCTTCTTCAACCACCCGCATCGATAAACGCATGGGCTGTATGGAAGCGGTCTTCTTGCCAAATAGAGTTAAAACTTTCATGATGCAATCTCCATTGCCGTGTAGAGGTTGCCCACCCGAAGCAATACCTCAGTGGGGAGCAACCAAAATTGATGAATTTCCAGCAAAAACTTGCTCAATTGCAATCAGCGATCGCTAATTTCTAGAAAAATTTGCGTTAGAAATTAGCTTGACCGCTCAATTCAATATTGAACGCAAGCAATAATTGAAATGCCAGATGATCCGCCTCAACCCAGCGATTCAAAACCGGCATAGTGCGAATCATTCAAGTTATGAGGTTGATTGAAACTTATTCATGGCTCATCTCCTTATCGGTACAGTCGCCATGCCCAGGGGCGACCAGAGATGAACCCGTAGGCTCTATACCAGAACCAACATGGGCAAATTCATCTGCGCGATCGCCCACTGACCACAGCAGGATCTATGGCAGGGATCTTCATCAGATGGGACAGGCTCTTGCGAAGTAGCAATATAGCTACCGCTGCCAGGAACGTCCATACAATCTATTTCCTTGAAAACTTAGCGAAAGGCATCTGCACTAAGTTGTTTGACTTAGTGCAACCACTCGAGTGTAGTCTGAGAAATATCTTCGTGTCAACTATTGAATAAAAGCAGAGCGCTCGTTGCGATTAAAACGCTAGGTAATTGCTCGGTAGTACTACACAAGTAATGATGCATTGTAGTCATGGATGAAATACCAGATCGCACCAATGTGATTTTCTACGGATTTTGAGAAGGACAAGGTTTTTCGGACTAATCGAGACACCCGTTGTCTCAGGGTGTTGTTGAATCGCTCAATATAGCTAGTCTTGCCGGTTTCCTTCCCAACAGCTTAATGACGCTTACTCGGTAGCACTGCCCCGTAAGCTGCCCAAAAATCGGTGTAAGCCATTGCACCTTGACGACCAACCGGAGGCAATGAGTCCCACAATTTACGAGCAGCAGCTTGATTGCGTGCCCCAATGTAACCCCCCACAATTTCACGAGTGTCAGCATCCAGCGTCTGCCACGCCCACTGGTTGTTTCCCTTGGTGTCCACAAATGACCATCACTCATCATATTGAATCGTTAGCCTCCCCTTTTTTGGGGGGTCACCTGCCCTTGACGGGGCACCTTCGCATATTTGTCATTGACATGTCATTGACATAGGTTTGTAACCATCGTTCTGAAACTTGAGTAGCACGGGCAATGCCCGCTAGGGAGATCCGTTCCAGGAGCAAACGGTCAATCAGTTCACGGGTGTCTTGATGAATCACTTTTTTGCTAGGCTGCTCAATGAACTGCCGTCTGCAATCATGGCACTTGAACCGTTGTTTCCTATTGTGGATGTGACCATTCTTGACCGTGTGGGACGATGCACAACCAGGACAGACAGGCATAGAACCAGAGAACACCGTGAAACCCTACTTCTCCATCATTGCATCTTTAGGACTACCTACTTCAGAGCCACCGCTCTACTGTTTGCAAATCTCTAATCCCTAAACGACATGGAGTACTATCTCAACTTCAACTTGGTCGGCGAACCCCACCGCTTTCACGTAAGCCTTCCTTAGAGCAACCTCCACACTGTCAATTTCAACGCTGTTGACGTGCATCTGAAAAGTGTGGTGCCACAGGCGATATACGATCGCACTTGTAAACTTAAACCCAGCGATCGCATTTACCAGCTTGAGCACCACAAGTCCAGAGGGGAGTTAATGTTTTAATGTTCACTTCCACTTTCCCTGAGCCATACATATTTCCGAATATAGCTTAGCTCTACAAGTTTGAGTCATAACTCATCCAATTCTGCCGCCAGGTAGTGCCCAAATCGTAAAGATTTTGAGTTGTTAATGATGGCGGCTGGTGCCATTCATCATTACTCTGTCAGGTTCATCTGTTTCTATTATCTCTATCCTCTTCTCTAGTTCTTCCCGATCGCTCATTACTTTTCAAATCAAAGCTTACACATAAGAAACCCCCATGACTTTTACATTTAACGACATTCTGGCAGGACCGATTGTCCGCCGGATTGAACCAGGGCTGGCATCAGTTTGGGTTGCGCTACGAAAAAAAGCAAAAGTTACGCTTCGCATCTGGAATGGATTAGTACGCGGTGACACGGATCAAATGGAATTAGCCAGTGCAACAGTTAATACTCTATCAATTGGTGCAGAACTCCATCTGGCACTGGTCACGGTTGATCTGTCTCAAGGAAATAATGCGGTCAGTTTACAGAGCGATCGCCTCTACTCCTATGACATTGTTCTCCAGGAGCCTGGAAGCAGTTCATCTTCAGGGCAGGGATTGCTGGCATTAGGACTTTTACAAGAACGGAAAACCGGAGAAACTATCACCCATCTTCCTCTCGGTTACGAACCAGGGCTGTTACCTGGCTTCGTTCTGCCTCCGACCGATATCCAACATCTCAAGATTGTGCAGGGGTCGTGTCGATTGCCCCATAGTGCGGTTGAAGATGCAATGCCCTATCTCGATGCTTTCTTTGAGCGAGATGGGGTCAAGCATTATCTGGATCCCCTACAACGTCCTCACCAGCTCTTTCTTACCGGTGATCAAATTTATGCTGATGAAGTTGCCGTTGATTACTTAGCGCTGATCAACCCGGTAGGGAATCGATTGTTGTCTGGTAATGATCAGGTGATTGAACGATTACCTTTTATTCACAATGAACAGGTTCATGCTATTCCTACTTCACTGGCCTGTTTCCCTCCCAGTCGGCGTCAGCGGCTAATTCGTAAGGCGGCTAAATTGACCTCTGGATATGGTGATTCTCATCTGTTGGGATTTGGAGAATACTGTGCCATGTATTTACTGGCATGGTCAAATGTTCTCTGGCCTGCTGATTTCTTTCAAAAAGCCCTCGATGCTCGCTGGCAGCGAGTGCAGGCTTATATCACAGAGATCAAAAGTCTGCGGCAGCAACTCAAGGATGCCAGAAAAAATCTCAAAGAAACACCTTACGAAATTGCCGAGGCAAAGCTGGAATATTTCCCGGCCTGGCGGTTGTTACCACCGGAGTGGCGCAAGCTTGACAAAGCACTGGAACTGTCTGACCGTCGGGAAGAATGGGGCACGGAAGATATTGGCAACCTATCTTTCAAAGAACCACCCGACTCAACGGTAGATATCACCGATAGCATAATTCCAGGGCTCCCCAATACAGCGGTTAAACGAGCCTTAGCTCAAACCCTGTCGCCCAGTTGGTTTGTGGGAGTGCGTCAGCTTGGGTTTGGTGATAGCGATGGGGATGATTTTTATCAGGATAAAATGCTGTTGCAGTTGCGATCGCTGCAAAACTACTACGAAGGGTTGCCAAAAGTTCGGCGGGTGCTGGCAAACGTAGCCACCTACATGACCTTTGATGACCATGAAACAACGGACGACTGGAATATCACCCAGAACTGGATTAAAGATGTCAACAGTACACCTCTGGGGCGTACTGTGCTACGCAATGGATTGCTGACCTACGGACTGTTCCAGGCGTGGGGCAACGATCCGCTGTATTTTTCCCTGCCCGCTCCAGAAAACACCCAACCCACGCCCGGCAACCTCATGCTCCAGAAAGCATCCCAGCTATTTCTGGATCAACAGGGAAATCTACGGGAAACCGGTCCGCAGGGTGGAGTTGCCAGTGTGGATGCTGACAGTGGCGTCGCGGCTGAGTTAAATCGTTTATTCAATTTAGGCAAAACGGAAACTCCCCGTGACGAAAGAATCCGCTGGAACTATCGAATTGGGGGCCCCGGATACGAAGTCATCAGTTTAGATACACGCACCTTTCGTGGCTTCAAAACGCCAAAGGGCCCGCCGGAACTGATTACCGTACCGGAGATCAAAAACCAGATCCCGCCTGAACCGGAGTTTAGCTACGGCAGACCGGCAGATGGTAAGGGCATTACCTTTGTGATTGCAGCCGCACCCGTCCTGGGATTTCCACCCGTTGACTTCATTGGACAGCCGATTCTCAACACCCTCGATCGCTTCAGCGAAGAGCCCATTGGCATTGATGACGCTCCCGCTGGCGTTTTCCGTAAAGCCGAACTGGATTTCTTTGCCGGTGCCCTTGACCATGACCCGGAACCCTGGAGCTATCATGAAGATATTTTTGAAGAATTGCTGGCACGATTAGCCAGCTATGAACGGGTGATTTTTCTGTCGGGGGATGTTCACTATGCTTGCAGTGTGAAACTGGATTACTGGCGTTATCCCGCAAGCCAGGATGGAAATGGTAGCGCTAATCCAAATGGAAATGCAGTAGCACCGAAACATACCCGATTCATTCAACTGACTTCCAGTGCCTTCAAAAACTTTATTGGGGAAACGGCAAACATTCTGTCTCATAGTGGTTCGCTGTCACGCATCACTCAAACCCTGGCACTACCTCAGGAACGCATGGTGTGGGATAAAGCAGGCAGAGATGTTCCCATCATTCCTCCCGCTGGCAAGGAATTCAATCTGCTGGTGAAAAAACGTCTCCAACAAAATCTGGCATTAATTCCAGTTGCCGCTTTACCAGAGGGGACAAAACAGCAATATAACCCGTCCCGCGTCTGGCGGCTCAACCCGGTGCAGGATGGCCGTGGCGATGGGCAGCGTTACCAGGGGATTGAAGATATCGTCCCAGCGTTCAAACCGCTGTTAACGGAAGGAGAGTTTAACATCGATTTTGTGGATGGCGTGGTTCGTCGTCATTTCTGGCATTCCGTCCACGGCACCTCCCGCAATGTCACCTTTCTCAGCAACGTGGGACAGATCGCCGTGAAATCGGAGGAGAATTCGCTCTCTGTTGTCTACGCAGTGCATCACAAGCTGCGAGAACTCCCGATGGAAACAGGTCGCAAAGCCCGACCTTACACCACCTATGAAATTGCCCTGACCGATGAAGGTAGCCAACCGCCCGTTCTGCCCTCTATTCAGTCTTAGAGCAAGTTTCAAATGCATAAACCACACTTCAGCTCCTAGCCCCTAGCCCCTTAAAGCCAGCTTCTAGCCCCTCAAAGGGTGGCTAACTCAACTGAAAACCCCTGTAGATTGCGTAAGGTGCTTCTGGCATTGCCGTAAGGCACCATTGGTCTCAGGTTCTGCCACATTCGTCTGCCAACCGCTCCTAGCAGAGTCACACGCCATGAGTCACACCAATATTTCTGAACTGAGTTCAATCACGTTAATTGAAACGCTGGACGAACTTGATCGCCGCCTCGATCCTACTTCTGAGTCCAATTATTGCCTCACCTGTGACATTCCCGAAATTCGACCAGATCAGGAATTCAAACAGCGGCTGGGTAAGGCAAAGGATGCCCTGAAACAGGGAAATTATTTGCAAGCACTGGCAGAAGGACAGGGAGCGATTGACCAGGTTAAGAAACTGATTGCAGAAGCATCGGAATTAAATCAGGAAGATTTGGACGATCGCAAAGTCATCGATTTTCTGTCCCAACGGTTGTTGCTGCCCATCATGTTTGATTTCCTGCGCAAGCAGTATCAGGAAAGTCGGCTGGGTAGCAGCAAGTTTTGGGCAGGTTTCTGGCGATTTTTGTACTTCGGTTTGATTACGCTGGTGATTGCGGATCAGCGGGCTCAGGAATGGATGACGCAGGATCTTTCAGTTCACCGGATTGGAGCACTGGCTGCTAGTGCCTGGAAAGCATGGATTCAGTCAATCAAAGAGAACGAAAACGATGAAGACAATCCCAATGGAGATAATCCTGAAAACGAAGAGGACCTGAGCGATCGCTGGCCCTATTTTGTCGTTGACATTTTAGGATTTTCGCTGCCATTCACCGGCGTTTTAGATGACAAACCCAATGTTAATTTCTGGTATACCCACGGTTGGGATGCGGGCGATGTTGTAGATTTTCCCGATGCCGAAGAACTGGCTGAACATACTCTCTCCCTCTGGTGGGAGCGGCCAGCGGCTCTGAAAGCGGTTGAAGCAAACTACAAACTGAAACCCGCCAATCACGACCCCCTCGTTGACCGGATTGGTATTACCCTGATTCCACTGTTGAAAAAACATGGTGGTCCCTTTCTGGTGCCCCTGTTGCATGCAGCGGTGGGTAGCAAAAAGAAACTGTCATCCGACTGGGAACTGGAAATTAAGAGCGGTACCGATGCCTCCATTTTTGCGGGAGATGTGGAAGTCCACCTCAGACGTACCGGAGAGGACAACTGGTTCTCCTTTGGAAATGCCGCAGATCCCCAGGATGGGGCATCGCTGGCCGTTAAAGCGGTGGAAGTTCTGGGCACAGCTCATTACGACTTTGGCAATTCGGATAAGAACGATCTGGGTGCGATCGCCCGCATCAAAAAAGCCAAATTTTCCCTGGGCACCTTCGGTAACAGTGAACTGCTGAAACGGGCATTACCCAAGGGCCTAAGTGGCACCTTTGATGTTGGCTTTGGCATTAGCAAAAGTACAGGCGGTTTTTACTGGGAAGGCGGACTGGGGCTGGATATCTATGCCCCGATTGACATTACGACCCCTCCCATCGCTGGTATTTCTATTGATTTGCCCTACCTGCAACTGACCTTTGGTACAGAACAGGCAGATGCAGGCACCAAAGTCACGCTGGATGCCAGTCTGGCGGTGGGTCTGTTCCTGGGACCACTCAAACTATCCACCACCGGATTGGGTGCCCAACTGCTGCTGGCCCACAGCCCGGACGCCACAGGCACTATGGGGCCCCTGGATTTTCAATGGAACGTGTCGGAACCTACCAGTCTGGGCATTGCCCTGTTTACCCGTGTGGTTTCTGGGGGTGGGTTCATTGCTCGTGACCTGGAAACCGATCGCTGGACGGGGGCCATGAGCCTCAAGTTTTCTAAATTCTCGCTGGATGGCATCGTGATGACTGAAGGCAACAGTGTCCTCGGTATCGTCTGGATGCGGAGTATTCGGATTCCCCTGTTTGGTGGGGCGATTGAAGGGTTTGGCATTCTGGTGGGGTGCGATCGCCGCAGCGATCGGGAAGCCTTTGCCGTTGGGCTGAAGAACGACATTCTGAATGCGGTTCTGTTTCCCGATGACCCGGTGGGCAAAGCCCCCCTGCTTCTGAACACCCTGGGGCAACTCTTCCCCCGCGCCGACAATCGCACCGTTCTCGGCATTATGGCCCAATGGGTGTTTGGTGGGCCAGCCCGTCTGGTTGTAATTGAACTGGGGATTTTGCTGGATTTTGAAGGCGATCGCCTGCGCCAAATTGCCGTCCTCGGTCAGGGCAGCATTCGGCTCAGAAAGGTGCCCGAACGGATCTTCAGCATCAACGTGGAGTTGTTTGGAGCCTGGGACTTTGAGAATGATGAACGATTTCTCAAACTGGCGCTGCGCAATTCCAGGGTAGCTGGCAGTGAACTGGCCGGTGAAGGCATTCTCTACAAAGGCATTCACGGCTTTATCTTTTCCGTAGGTGGCTTCAACCCCCGCTTCCCCGTACCGCCCAGTGCCCTGTTCAACTTGACACGGGTGACAGCGACCTTCTTCAACCGCAAGAACTTCAAACTCACCTTCCAGGGTTATTTTGCCTGGACTTCTTGCAGTCTCCAGGTTGGCTTTCGGCTCAACCTGTGGGGAGCGCTAGCAGGCTTCAATCTAGAAGGAGTCCTGGGTCTGGATGTGCTTTCTTACTTCGACGGTCGGTTTACCCTAGATGCCGCCTTTGAACTGGCCCTCCGACGTGGCAGCAAGGTGATTGCCAGCATTGGATTTTCAGGCACGGTAACAGGTTCTTCTACCTGGCGGCTGGATGGCAAAGCCCGGTTCAAATTCCTGTTCCTGGAATATAGCTGGGATGTGAACTATGGCTCTGAGGAAACGGAGTAGGCCCCCCTTGAACCCGTCGATGCTCTGGCGGCTCTACAAGAAGCCCTGGAAACCCCAGAAAGCTGGGTCATCAACCAGAAGGAGACGAGCATTGTCCTGCGCGACAGCAACCGACATGGAATCTGGATGGACGCCAGCAACACCATCCGAGTCAGCCAGACCGCCGTTCCCCTGCGGCAAACCATCACCCGCATCGGTCCCTCACCCCTACTGCAACCCCAGCTCTTTGAAATTCAGATATTCAAGCTGGGTGGAGAAACAAAGTCCTGGCGCTCTGTAGAAGAACAGTTCGCCCCCGGCCTCTACCAGGACATTGACCTGGATGAGTCAATCCGTGCACCGATGTTTGAACCGATGCAATCGGGCTTAGAAACAGAGAATGAACTCAAATGCGGCACAGCCGTAGGCAGTGGCACCCGATACGACGAATCGATCATTGATGACCTGGCAGCAGAAGAGCCCGTCAGACTGCTACGGACAGCCGCTCCAGCAGTAGCGATCGCAGAAACTATTCAAATTCCCGAATCCGATTTCTACATTGTCCCTAACCAGCCCATTACCGTCAGCGCTCCCCGCTACCTCGTCACCGACGACAACCTGCAAATCAACCCCATCCTTGACGAACCCGCCCGAAAAATTGGCATCACCTATGCCCGCGCCCGTCAACTTTCAAAAACCATGACCAGACAGAAACGCCTGAATATCGTTCATCGGCATGAGGTTGCCGGCAGGTGAAGGGGTGAATGAGTGGATGAGTTTTGAGTGTTCATCGCACCCCGCACCCTTCTCTAACAACTAGCAACCAACAACTAACACACTTTACTAACAACTAACAACTCTCCTCACCATGACCACTTCGACCACTTCCCCTTACCAGTTTCTACCCTGGATTCGTAAAGGTGCGGCGACGGTCATCCGAACCTCTGATGACCTGGGCCGTAGCGCTGCGGCGAATTACCAGACCGAAGCTACCCTCCAGCTCAATTCCACCGCTGTTTCGGTGCCTATTCACCTCTATGGACCGGGAGATGTGACGGGTTTAGCCCCCCAGCAAATTCTTCGACGGACTCCGGCTCCTGGTGGGATTGGGTTTGAACCCCACTACTTCCCATCGCTGGAATTTCGGGAAGCCGACCTGCCCTGGCGCTTTACCCCCACCAGGGAGGGGCGCAACGAAAAACTTCGCCCCTGGTTGATACTGATTGCCCTGGAGCAACGCCTAACGGTTGAGGTGCAAAAGGTGGGAGAGAAATCGCTGCCTGCGATCGCCGCTCCCCTCAATGAACTGCCGGATCTGACTGAATCAGCGTTGTGGGCCCATGTCCAGGTATCGGGGCCCTTTCCTCAGGAAACCATGAGCCGGGAAGCCCTGGAAGATTACATTGAACAGAACCCATCACGGGCGATCGCTCGCCTGGTCTGTCCCCGTCGCCTGAAGCCACGCACAGCCTATCTGGTTTGCCTGGTGCCTGCCTTTGAAGTGGGACGCTTGGCCGGGTTAGCAAAGGAATTTAATCCAGAGGTACTCAAGCTCCAGCCCGCCTGGGACTATGCACCCGAAAGTAACCAGACGGTGCTGCTGCCCGTCTATGACTCATGGCAGTTTACTACCGGGGCAGGGAGAGACTTTGAAACCGTTGCCCGTGCGCTCGCTCCCTTTGAGTTCCCAGCTGATGCCAACCAGCACGAGTTCACTATTGATCCTTTTCTGGCAGAACAGCAGCGGCTACCCCTGGAAGGAGCCCTGCGTCCAATCAGCCTGCGGCGGGTGACTCCCCCCACTCCCACCCAGGTCCGCGCAACCCTGAAAAACTGGTTGAACCGTTCAGCCCAGATAGAAGACGCGGGGGGCGATCCGCAGGTCACACCACCTCTGTATGGGCGATTGCAGGCCAATCAACGCCGTGTCGATACGGGTACCACACCCCAGTGGTTTGATGAGTTGAATCTGGACCCGCGTCATCGGATGGCGGCGGCGGCGGGTGGTGATGTGGTACAGCATTTTCAGGACGAATTTATTCAGCAGGCATGGCAGCAGGTAGGGCAGCTTTCGGAAGCCAACACCCTGCGGCGCCATGCTCAGGTGGCAGGGCAGGTGAGCGATCGCCTCAAGCAACGCCACTTCAGCCGCTTTCCTGCCGATCTGTTGCTGCAAGTAGCGGGTCCGGCTCAAGCCCGCATTCGCTCCCAGGGTGGCAACCACACAATCTACAAAATCATTGAGTCCAGTTCAGTGCCGGAAGCAGGCTTTGATGGAGCCTTTCGTCGCCTCTCTCGCATTCGAGGACCGCACCTGCGCCACCACATTGGGGGTGACAATTATCCCGGTACCCCCCTTCTGTTTCAGCAGGGATTCCAGCCCAGGGAATTGAGCAACTGGCAACTCGTGGATGCCCCCAACATCTCAGGAACCCGCAAACTACGAATTGCAGGGAATTCTAACTGCGACGATTTTCGCCTGACCGCCAATGTTCTGGTCGATGATTTCAGAATTCCCGACGATGATAAATCCTTTGGGTTCGTCTTCCGCTACCGCGACGCCGCTAACTTCTACAGCTTTTCGATTGACCGGGACGAGCGCATTGGCAGGCTGGTGCGGTGCGTCGCTGGACAGTTCAGAACCCTGTGGCAGGAACGGATTGTGTCCTATATTCCAGAAGGTCCCGACAAGCTCAAGCTTGTGGTGGAGGGTGACCAGATTCGCTTTTTCCTGGGGTTTAATATCCAGAAGCTGATTCTCGATGTTCGCGACAATTCTCATCCCACCGGCAAGATTGGGTTCTATACCTGGGGCAACAATAATGTCCGCTTTACTTCGCCTCAACTCGAAGTTCAGGCTGGGATTCGCCGTTCCCAGTTGAGCAGCCGGGTGGTGGATGAGGGCACCAATTCAGCCCCCTCCCAATGGACGACCCAGGAAGGAAATCTGAGGCAGACCAGCAATATTTACAGCGAGCCCCAGGATCGGGACCTGCTGCCCATGAAAGGGACCTACCTCAAGGTCGGGTCAACGGCCTGGTCAGACTATGCCGTTGAGATGTTTCTGCGGGCGGGGAACGATGATGCCTTTGGGTTGATGTTTCGCTACCGCGATGCCAACAACTTTTACCGCTTTTCCATGGATTTGCAGCGATCGTACCAGCGGCTGGTGAAGTGTGTGAATGGCCAGTTTACTTTGCTGTGGCAGCGGGATGAAGGCTTTGAAAGGTTCAAAGATCATGCCCTGAAAATCGTGGTGGAAGGGACTCGCCTGCGGGGTTATCTGAATCGACAAAAGATGTTTGATGTGCGAGATGATAGCCACCGCATGGGTCAGATTGCACCCTACTGCTGGGGGGTTCACGAGGCACAATTCAAAGACATGCGCGTGTTTGGCTTGCAGTATGAAAGCGTGATCAACCGGCTGAATGCGGGCGATTTCTCGGAGCAACCGCTGCCTTCAAAACTCCAGATGAACCAGTTGAAGGAAGCGTTTTTGAACGAGGCTGATGGCAGGCAAATGGCAATTCAGCGGATTCGCGATCGCCTGCAACTTCCCAATCAATCCAACTCCCGCGCCCTAACAACGGATCAATCCCTTGATCCAATTCACTATGCACCCGAACTGCCGCTTCCCCTCGCACCCCGCTTGATTGAACTGGCTCCCCATCTGCTTCTTCCCGGCATCAGCGGCATTCCCGAAAACTCTGTCACCCTGCTGGAAACGAATCCAACCTTTGTCGCCAGCTTTCTGGTGGGGGCCAACCACGAAATGGTGCGGGAACTGCTGTGGCGGGGACTGAATACTGATCTACGAGCTACCGTCTTCCGTCAGTTCTGGGATGTGCGGGGAGGCACACACCGCAACCAGACTGAGGCGCAACGCAACGCCCACAAAGACATTCGTCCTATCCACGAATGGGCAGCCACGTCCAAACTGGCAGAACAGGTGGGCAAAGGCACCTCCTCCCAATGTGTCTTTCTAGTGCGGAGTGAATTGATCCGGCGGTTTCCCCAGGCGCAGTTTTACCTGCTGAAAGCGGTCCCTGCCGGAAATGGTCGCCGTCGCCCTGGTAGCGAAATCAACCTGCCCCTGTTCCGGGGAACCATTGCTGAGGATATGGCCTACTTCGGGTTTGATCGCTCCCCCCAGGAAGTGCGCAGCGCCGATGGCGTTGGCTGGTACTTCGTGATTGAGCAGGCTGGCGTTGCCAATAGTTTTGGGCTGGATGAAACCAGTCCCCATGGCAACACCCTGCCCAACTGGGACAACCTCGCCTGGACCCATGTCCGGGCTGGGGCTTACCTGCACACCAATCACCTCGCTGTGCAACCCCCTACCGACTCCCGCCTTCCCAAATGGGGCCAAAACGCCGCCCACATGGCGGCTATTACCCTGCAAAAGCCTGTTCGAGTTTGTATCCATGCCGATCGCCTGATTCCATCCACGGAGGTTTAACCTATGCCGTTGCGACTGATTAACCAGCAAGTGACAATTGCCAGCACCCAGGTCGAGAACACTATTGCTGCTCAAAGAACCACTACGATCAATCCGGCAACCCTGGAGAGCTTTCGTAATCAACTGCAAGCGGCCCAGAATACCCTGGATGCCCGCCGTCAGGAACTGATTGCTATCTACCGCCAGATTGCCCAACACCGGGCGGAGCTGGCGCAGGCCCGTACTGCTGGACAGAGCGACCGGGTGGCTGAACTGGAAACCCTGCTGCGCAACAGTCAGGAAGCTCGCGTACAGGCAAAGCAGCGCTATGCCGATGCCGAAAATGGGGTGATGGAACGCCAACGCAAGATGGTGCAAGACCTGGGAACCGTGGCCTCGTTTTCCCACCTGGGCAAACGAACACCGATCGCCCTGCTTCCCGTCCGCATCGAAACCCGCTACTTTGCTGCTGATGCGAAACATTACGAACTGCGGCTGCGTATCTTTCCCGACCACATTCACGTAGACGATCGCCAGTCCCTGCTGACCCAGACGGAATATAACGCTGGGCAGCGCTACTGGGAAGCGCGTCAGGCCCACGGTGCCGAAAGTGAAGCGGCGATCGCCCACTGGCAACGGTTGTGTGAACAGTTTGACGAAGCCCGTGCATTTCAGATCGTCAGCCTGCTGGACCCATCGGGTATGGGGGGCCGACTGGTGGAAAACCTCACCCCCATTTCTCCACCGTCCCAGGAAAGTCTGGTTGCGCCAGAGGGCTGGGTGGACCTGCCAAAAGTGAAAGCATTGCCGGATCGATGGGCAATCGTTGGCTATCGGGGAAATCAACGGGTGATGCTGCACTGGACAGAGCCTATTCCCCCGGAGCTTCAGATCGCGCTGGAACTGGGTGCCCCCGGAGAAGAGTTTCAGGGCGGAGCCGACGCCCTCAATCCAGATGCCGGAATTGAATGGCTGACGGATTTTCAAACGGCGGAAAGGGTTGGCATGGCGGCCCGCATCCGGGTCAATAAAACCATTGCCCGCTCCATGGAACGGATTCTGGTGTTTGGCATTTCGGCCTCCCAGACCCCGGCCCAGTCCGCTGCGGAACTGGAGTCTTTACTGGATGCCCACGCCCACAGCGGCTTAGATTTTGCCCTTCCCGGCAGCCCCACCAACAACACTCGGCGGGTCAAAACTGAGTACCGTCATCGGAAAACAGACTTTCGCCAGAGCCACCAGCGGCTACTGCACAGCCGTCCCAACATGGATGGGAATGCCAATGCAACCATTCTGGGTCGTGCACTGGGTATCGATCCGGCCATCTTTCGCTTTGCCTGCCACGCCACCCACATCCTGGAAGATTCGGTCAAAGGGATGTATTGGGCGTTATGGCTGGTCAGTTTTGGCAACTTGCTGAAACATCAGATTGAGTTCCCCGTGGCCCAAAACGTGCGGATCTTTATCCGCGATCATTTTCTGGATTACGTCCGTCCCCGTGGAGTGTTGCCCACTCTGCGCCTGCGATCGCAGCCCTATGGTGTGTTGCCGATTGTGTCTTTGCAGCGCTGGAAGTCGCGTACAGGTGACCTTAAGGAAATCCGCCTGGTAAATGGGTTGCGATCACTGCTGACCGAATGGCTGAAACCCGCCAGTCAGAACAAGGTGCCGCGCCTGTTCTGGAACGAAGAAGCCCCCAATGCCTACGAAGATCCGCAACGAACCCTGGTCAAAATCCTGTCCATGTCACCCACGAGCACCCTGTCCAGAGTAGAGTTTGCAGGACGGACGGAGGACAACGAAGCTGCGGTCAAACGCAACATGCAGGAGTGGTGGAATTCAATCCTGAATACGCTGAAAACAACTCCCGTTGAGTTGTTCCAGATCTTGCATGGCAATGTCCAACTTTTCCATCGGGGGTTGTTTTTGAGCATCAATCCCTTTACCGTCCAGGGGCCGCCAGTCTCCTCCCAACCAGACCGGACGGCACCCCTGGTTGAGAACTATATTGCAGCCCTCGCCACCAGGCCCAATCTGGAGGATGTCAGAAATCATCGGATTACGGGTGCCAGAGAGCGATCGCTGCTCTACCTGCTGCTGCGCCATGCCTACATCGATGCCGAAACGAATCCAGATGAGAACTCTACAGCTTTCTTCAGCAGTCTGCCAGTGTTACAAAATCTGCCCGTCGAAACCCTGGAAATGCTGCTCACGGACGTGATGGATGCTTCCACCTATCGGCTCGATGCCTGGGTCAGTTCCATCGCTAACCTGCGCCTGAAAGAGGTACAAAACTTTCAACTCAACGGAGTTCACATCGGCGGCTATGGCTGGGTAGAAGGGCTGGAGCCACCGGGCGAAGGAGTTGTGGATGGAGGTCCAGTTCGGGCAGACCCCGACAGTGCCGGATACCTGCATCTGCCTTCCGTGGCCCAGGCAAAAACCGCAGCCGTTCTGCACGGTGCCTTTCTGGCCCATGAACAGCAGCATTCCAGAGATGCCCTCGCCCTCAACCTCGACTCTGACCGGGTGCGCATCGCCCGCTGGTTGCTGGCAGGGATTCGCCAGGGGCAAACCCTGGGAGCTCTGCTGGGCTACCGGCTGGAACGTCGCCTGACTGAGAAACGAAAGGGACAATTCATTTCCAATTTACGAACGATCGCCTCCCTCTCGACGGGACCGATTCAGTCCAGTTCAGCGTCAGTCACCGCAGACGTGGCGGATGGGCTGGCAATTGATGAGCTGAATCGCACTGGCGGGCTGCGATCGCGCCTGGGTTCCACCATCTACAACGCCATTGCCCCGGAACTGGTAGAACTGGACATTGCCCAGGACGCCCTCAGTGACCTGCTGATCGCGGAAGGTGTGCACCAGGCGGTCAATGGCAATTCGGTGCGATCTGCCGCTGCCTTTGATGCCATGGCAGACGGCAGTAGCTTTGTGGACGAACCGGAAGTCACCGCCACCCCTGCCACCGGAATTTCAATTGAGCACCGGGTCGCTGTCGTCCTACCCACCCAACCCCAATCCTCCTGGGCAGGGGATGGGCAGCGGCTGCGGGCCATCGCCGAACCCCGCCTGAATGCCTGGGCCGCCGCCCTACTGGGCAACCCTGACCAGATTCACTTCCGCGCAACTTATACTCCTTCAGAAGGGGCTGCGATCGCCCGCCCTTATACCCTGGCTGACTTCGATATCTGCCCGCTGGACGTGGTGTACCTGTCGAGTGCCAACCCAACAACTGCCCCCCTCACCACCCTACTCCAGTTGTATCTGCAACTCAAAGGGTTAGATGGGCAGAGCTTTGCTGGCAGCGTCAGAATTGAGGGCACTGCCGCCAATCCAGACGAATCCGCTCACAGCCTGAATGAGGCGATCGCGATCGCTTACAGCCTGCTTCGCACCTTCAGCCAGAGCCGTCCCCTTGCCCCCACTGACCTGACCACCACTGCTGCCACTGCGGATGTTCAGCTTCAGACCGTTGCCATTCATGAATTGGAAACAAGGACCGAGGCTACCCGGTCTGCCCTGGCTCAAATCAAAGCTGACTTTAGCAGCCAGCCTACCCAGGCTGATCGCTGGTGGAAAGCGGCCCTCATCGTTGGTCCCGCCGACCCCACTCAGCCCGAAAGCCTCCAGAGCATGATGACCTCTCTGGAACAACGCCAGACCGCGGCAGAGGGGCAACCGACTGAAAATCCACAGTTTGCTGCAGTCGCGCAGATCACCGCCATCCTGGGGAAAGAATTCAAAGCGATCGCCCCCATCGAGACAGACCACGCCGCCGAACTCGACCTCTGCCTCAACAACCAATCCCTGCTGCTGGAAGGAAACTTTGCCCGCCCCAAACAATGGCTGCAAGACTACGCACGGGTACGCCCCGGCAGCGAAGCGATCGACCTAACCCTCACCTTAGCCAATCTGCTGGGCCATTCCACTCCGCTCAGCGTGGGGCAACTTCCCCTCCTGCCGGGACAGGTCTGGATTGGCGATCGCCTCTCCAACCGGGGCACCGCCCCCCATCTCTCAGTCGTTGCCCACACCCCCTATCCCATCTCCTACCAGAGCGGAGTGGCCGGATTGCTGGTTGATAGCTGGTCCGAAATCATTCCCAATGATCATGCTTTGACCGGACTTGCCTTCCACTACGACGAACCCAAAGCCCAGGCTCCCCAGTCCATCCTGCTGGCCCTACCCCCCACCATCGACAAAGACTGGCAATTTGAAGACCTGGAAGCCGCTCTGCTAGAAACCTTCGACCTGATCAAAGTGCGTTCCGTCAAAGACATCCCCAACACTGGTCGCTACCTGCCCGCCCTCACCATGCTGGAAGACCAGCGACCCCACGTAACACCATCTGTTTAGCAGTTGCCAGGGGCTAGAGGTAAGGGGCTACTCCCCCAGCCCCCCATCCCTGACCTCCCCCCTCTAACAATTAACAACTAATAACTTCCCCGGAGACTCCTATGCCACGCCAATGGACGCAATTTTTCTCTCAAGTCGAAAGCCCAGATTTCCACGCGGCTCTGGAAGCGCGCATTCATGACCCCCTCTGGCTATTAACCCGTCAGTGGCAAATGGGTGAATTTCATGGAGAAGATGCAGGTTCTCCAGTTCGGGTAGAGGTCGAACACTATGCCCACAAAATTGATCTGATTCGCATCGCTGACAATACCATTTACCACCCCTACCGTCCTGAGGATGGACCGTTGGAGGCGCGAGTTGAGCAAGAGTCGCGCACCCAGGTTAAACCCGACCTGCGCACCCGTGCCCAGGTTGGCATGATGTTTTTGCAACAGTTAGAACAGACTGGACTTCCCTTCAATAAAGGAACATTGCTGACTCGGTTTGGCTTCAATCCCACCGAGTTTGATGGCGAAACCGATGGAGCAGTGCAACTTTTGCTAAAACGGGCGCTTGACTCAGAGCGGTTGTATGAATCTTTTGAGTCGTTGACAGATGCAAAGATAACCGAGTTCTTTGGCGTTACAGAACCAGAAATGGTTACAAGCTATCGCCAATTCATTAATAGCTGGAAAAACACCTACGCCGCCCAGATTGGCAAAACCCTGGGCCAGGATGCGTGGTTGGAAGACCGGATGGAATATCGCTTTGCGGTGTCAGTTCCCACCAGCTTTGGGCGGGTGGAACTGGTTGCAGAAGAATATCCCGGTGGTCGTCTGGATTGGGATAGCTTCACAATTCAGTCGGTTAATACCTCCGACATTATGCACAAACCAATCCTCAAGAAAGAAACCCTGCTGCCCAGCCCCGTTACCTTTGCTGGAATGCCCTTTCCCCGCTTTTGGGAATTTGAAGATGGGGCCGTGGACTTTGGCAATCCAGACGCGGTCGATCGCGACCTGGGACGCCTGCTATTGGCGGAATTCGTTATGGCCTGGGGCAACGACTGGTTCCAGGTTCCAATTGAAGTTCCTGCCGGAGCACTTTGTAAAATTAATCAACTCCATGTCACCGATACCTTTGGTATCAAGACCAGCATCCTGCCCTAGCGGCACCATACCCCGAACTGGAAAATGAACCGCCTCACCCAGGCGCCCGAAACCCGGAACATGAATGAATTTCTGTTTGTGCCTCCAGTGCTGCCATCCTCGCTTCAGGCTCCCCCCCTGGAAGAAGTGCTCTTCCTGCGAGACGAAATGGCGAATATGGTGTGGGCCATTGAAAAGGTAGTTGCCAGTGCGATCGGGCATCCCCAGGCGATCGCCGATCAGGGCCTCAGTCATGTCGACGGACTGCCCCGCCCCCAATCCCATCAATCTCTGCACTACCAGGTCATGACCGACCTGCCCGAACACTGGCTGCCCCTGGTGCTGATGCGCGACCCGGCAACCCAGAAACGGTTTCTGGTGCGGGCAGGATTACTGGACGAAATCAATGAAGTCGCTCCCCAACCCGTCGGGCACCTGCTTTCCCGAACCGAAGCGTTTCGCGTTCACGAGGAAGAAATCCCCCGCGCTGGTGCCCAGGTCAGCCGCGCCTACCAACTGGTGCGCTGGTACGATGGTCGCCGCTCCCTTTGGGTTGGCCGCCGCAAGCAGGCAGGAATTGGAGAAATGCGCAGTTTTCTTGAATTTGATGTACTGCTGGTAGAGTAGTCAGAAGCCAGGGGTCAGAGGCCAGAAGGGGAATGGGGGTAGGCTCTGGATCGGACCTGCGGATAGAGGGTACGGTAAAAGTTAAAGCAAAGTCGTTGTAGGGAATGGTGTCCTCTAGCATGACTACTTATATTCCTGGCGGGTAGTGCCCAAATCGTAATGGTTTTTGAGTTGTTAATAATGGCGGCTGGCGCCGCTCATCATTACCTTGTTAGGTCTACCTTCCTAGCGAAATACCTGGATAGACTCCCATCCAGGTATTCTGTTACGCTGATTGATTGGGGTTGAGGAGTGGCAATCATCGCAGTCCGATGCCTACCTCTATTGTGGTGAAAGGGGGGCGATCGCTACAAATCCTGAAGTCTATCGGGAGTTAGGTGACGATGGTTCCAATCACAAACTATGATTCAGCCAGGCTAGCTGGAGCAAAATTAGCCATGCATTCCCTGGTTCAAACGGTTTTAACTAATCATGAAAAGCTTGCCCTGGAGCAATTTATCGATTTGTTGCGGGCCTCAGATAAACGGTATTTCTTGAGAAACGAGATTCAGCAAACGTTTATCGAATACTGTGAAGAAACACAAAAACCTACTTACTTTTTTCACTCTTCACCCCTGGCCCAACTCATTCACTACACCCATGAGCTGATTCTGGAAGATAACAGCATCTGGCTAGTACTGCGTCCCTGGGTGGCAAGCCAGCAGGTGTGGCGATTATCCTCTGACCTGGCTCAGTTTGAGCAGATGCCAATGCGGGCATTGCTGGATGTCGGCGATCGCTGGGTAAACCGCTATCAACCCAATATTTTAGAAATTGATTTTGGACCGTTTTACGAAAAATCGCCCTCGGTTAGCGACCCCAGAAACATTGGGCAGGGATTGACGTTTTTGAATCATCACCTCTGTGAACAGGTGTTAACCGATCGAGAGTTCTGGATAGAAGCCCTCTTTCAGGTTTTGCGCCAGCATGAGTATGATGGCATTTCTTTACTGATTGGCGATCGCATTCATTCCGGTACTCAACTGGCAAGTCGGGTGAGGGAAGCAATTCAGTTCATTGACCAGCGCCCAGCCGATGAACCCTACGAGAAATTCCATGCCGAGCTTCAGGAACTGGGATTTGACCCTGGCTGGGGCAACACTGCCTTCCGTGTTCGAGAAACCCTGGAACTCCTGGAGCACCTGATCCATAATCCCGAACCCGCGTTCTTGGAAGCCTTTGTCTCCCGCGTGCCTGCGATTCTGCGCGTGGTACTGGTCTCCGTGCATGGCTGGGTTGGGCAGGAAAGTGTTTTGGGTCGCCCCGAAACCAGTGGACAAGTCGTTTATGTACTGGATCAGGCCCGTACCCTGGAGAATACTCTGCGAGAGCAAATTTCCCAGGCTGGTTTAGATTTCCTCAACATTCAACCCCACGTCGTCATCCTCACCCGGCTGATTCCTAATTGCGAAGGAACGCTTTGCAGCCAGAAGATAGAGAAACTGGATGACACCGAAAATGGGTGGATCCTGCGCGTTCCGTTCCGAGAATTTAATCCCAACGTGACGCAGAACTGGATTTCTAAATATGAGATATGGCCCTACCTGGAAAGCTTTGCCCAGGATGCGGAAAAAGAATTGCTGGCCATTTTGAAAGGGTCTCCCAATCTCATTATTGGCAACTACAGTGATGGCAATCTGGTCGCATTTCTAATGGCACGGAGACTGAAAGCTATCCATTGCCACATTGCCCACTCCCTGGAAAAACCGAAGCGGCTGTTTAGCAATCTGTACTGGCAGGAATTGGAGGATGAATACCACTTTTCAGCCCAGTTTGCAGCCGACCTGATTAGTATGAATGCCGCCGATTTCATTATCACCTCCTCCTATCAGGAAATCGTCGGTAGTCCAGACACTGTGGGGCAATACGAATCCTATAAGTGCTATTCCATGCCCCAGCTTTATCACGTCATTGATGGCATTGATTTATTTAGCCCCAAGTTCAACCGGGTGCCACCAGGGGTCAATGAAGCCATTTTCTTTCCCTATTACCAGAAAGAGAGGCGAACGGCGAGCGATCGCGAACGGGTGCAGGATTTGCTTTTCTTCCGGGAAGACCCCAACATCATAGGTCGTCTGGAAAACCTGGAAAAGCGGCCAATACTGGCGGTTGCGCCGATCAATTCCACCAAGAATCTCACTGGGCTGGTGGAATGCTTTGGCCGCAGCCAGGAATTACAGCACCGCTGTAACCTGATTTTAGTCACGAACAATTTACATGAAGCTAACGCTGCCCGCGCTGATGAGGCAGAAGAAATTGGCCAACTGCATAGGCTAATTGAACAATATCAGTTATATCGGCATATTCGCTGGGTTGGAATGCCTCTCCCCACCGTTGACCTGGGTGAAATTTATCGAGTTATTGCTGATCAACAGGGTGTATTCGTTCACTTCGCCCGATTTGAAGCCTTTGGCCGTGTCATCCTGGAAGCCATGAGTTCGGGATTGCCTACCTTTGCAACCCAATTTGGTGGAGCTTCAGAAATTCTTCAACACTATGAAGATAGTTTCTTAATTAATCCTACTGACATTGAAGGCTCAACTCAGAAGCTGTTGAATTTTATTAATCAGTGCAATCAAAACTCGGCCTACTGGCAGGAGATTTCCGATGGTATGATTCAACGCATTCAAGATGAATACAACTGGAAGCTCCACACCCGCCAACTCCTTCTACTCTCCAAACTCTACAGCTTCTGGAATTATGTGTATCAGGACAACCGTGAAGCCTTGTTACACTATCTGGATGTCTTGTTTCATCTGATTTACAAACCCAGAGCCGAACTGATTCTGGAGCAACACTATCGACGGTAGTTAGAGAGTAGTTTTGAGTTTCAAGTTTCAAGTTTTAAGTTTCACCTCCCCACTTCCACTTCTGACTCCTGACCTTCTTTCCTTTTTCTTCCTTTTCCCTGGCCCCCAGGCCCTATCCTTCCCGGCTTCTTGCTTCTTTTTCCTTTTCTTTCCTCTTTGCTAACAATGCCGATGGATATAGCTGAGCAATCCTCTTCCCTGATTTACACCGACTGGACGCTGACTGAGACTCAGTTTGCTCCTGAACAGTTGCACTCCAGAGAAACGGTATTCACCATTGGCAATGGCTATTTAGGAACGCGGGGAAGTTTTGAGGAAGGGTACCCAAATGCCTGGGCAGCCACATTTATTCATGGCGTTTATGATAACGTCCCGATAGTTTATACCGAGCTGGTGAACTGCCCTGACTGGTTGCCACTGACGGTGACGATTAATGGCGATCGCTTCCACATGAATGAGGGTGAGATTCTTCACTATAAGCGCCAGCTTGACCTGCGCCGTGCCATCCTCACCCGTTCTGTGCGCTGGCGCAGCCCGACTGGAAATATGGTGGATTTGACCTTTGAGCGGTTTGCCAGCCTGGCCGATCAACACGTTTTGGGGTTGCGCTGCCAGGTAACATCGGTAGATTTTGAGGGCGTGGTTGAAATTCAGTCCAGCATCAATGGCTATCCCGAAAATCAGGGGTTCAACCACTGGGAACTGCTCAACCAAGGCAAAACCAATCAAGGCGTCTGGCTCAATGCCCGCACCCGTAGTTCCCGGATTGAACTGGCGATCGCCTCCAGCATGACCGTGTCTGAGGTGAATGCTCCCTTACAGGTGGCAAATGCTCCTGGCTACCCCACTTTGGGAACCTCATTGACCTTATCCACTGGCCAGACTGTAACAGTTGAAAACCTGGTGGTCATTTTCACATCGCGGGAAGTGGAGAAACCCGTCGAAACGGTCCAGCAAAAATTAGCTGAATTGCCTCCCTACTCCATTTTGCGGGATGCCCATGAACAAGCCTGGAGCAACATCTGGCAACAGAGCGATATTTTGATTGAAGGAGATATCAAAGCCCAACTGGCTGTTCGCTATAACTTGTTTCAACTGTTAATTAGCGCCCCGTACCATGACGATCGGGTCAGCATTCCGGCCAAAACCCTTTCTGGATTTGGCTATCGAGGTCACATTTTCTGGGACACAGAAATTTTCATTCTGCCCTTCTTCATTCTTACCCAGCCTGCGATCGCCCGTAACCTGCTTACCTATCGCTATCACACCCTGGATGGGGCGCGGCGAAAGGCATCCCACTATGGCTACAAAGGAGCTATGTACGCCTGGGAAAGCGCGGGTACGGGGGATGAAGTCACTCCCCGCTGGGCCTTGCCCAATGACCCCTATGGAGAAGACATTCGGATCTGGTGCCGAGATCAGGAAATTCACATCACGGCAGATATTACCTACGCCGCCTGGTATTACTGGTACACTACTGGAGATGACGCCTGGATGCGTGATTACGGTGCCGAAATTATCCTGGATGGGGCCGTTTTTTGGATGAGCCGGGTGGAATGGAATACGAAAAAAGAACGCTACGAAATTCGTGAAGTCATTGGTGCCGATGAATATCACGAACACGTGAATAACAATGCTTTTACAAACCGGATGGCGCAGTGGCACCTGGAAAAAGCCATCATTGTTTACGATTGGCTACACGACTGCTATCCAGAGCACGCGGCTGCCCTGGAAGAGAAACTGCAATTGACAGCCGGGCGGCGATCGCGCTGGCAGGATATCGCCAATAATCTCTGGATTCCCTTCAATAGCAGTACAGGGTTAATTGAACAATTTGAAGGATTTTTTAACCTGGAAGATATTGACCTGGAAAGCTACGAGCCGCGAACGAAATCCATGCAAACCATCCTAGGAATTGAAGGAGCAAACCGACGCCAGGTACTTAAGCAACCCGATGTGTTGATGTTGCTTTACCTGATGCGCCAATCTCAGGAATTTCCTTATAGTAAAGAAGTTTTGGAGAAAAATTGGGATTATTACGCACCCCGCACTGATATTACCTACGGCTCTTCCTTAGGTCCCGCCATTCACGCCATTCTGGCATCGGATTTAAATAAAACAACAGAAGCCTATGCCCGCTTCATGCAGGCCGCATTGGTTGATTTGGAAGACACCCGTAACAATGCTGCTGAAGGCATTCATGGAGCCTCTGCTGGAGGCATCTGGCAGGCAGTCGTGTTGGGATTTGGAGGTGTTCAGTTAACCAGTGACGGTCCGGTGGCCAATCCCCATCTTCCTCCCGGCTGGACACGACTTAAGTTTAAGTTGCACTGGCACGGCACCTGGCACGAGTTTGACTTAAAGGCGGAGAGTAAAAAGATGACGACGGAATCCACTAAAACGGGAGAAGTGAGTGTGGATGAAAGAGCGCAGGAAAGTCGGAAAGATCAGGAATCTGCTTCTGCTTCATCGGCCTCCCCTGCTTCCGCCCCCAGTCTGGATATTCGCGGTGTGATTTTTGACCTGGATGGCGTCCTGACCGATACCGCAGAATACCATTACCAGGGCTGGCAGCGACTCGCGGACGAAGAAGGACTGCCCTTTGACCGACAGGCGAATGAAGCACTGCGGGGGGTTTCCCGGCGAGAATCGCTGTTGAAAATTATTGGCGATCGCCCCTACACGGAAGCCCAAATTCAAGAAATGATGGATCGGAAAAATCGCTACTACGTCGAATTCATTCAGCAAATAACGCCCAACGATCTGTTACCGGGTTCACTTAACCTGCTGGAGGAACTGCGTCAGGAAGGAATTAAGGTTGCTATTGGTTCGGCCAGCAAAAATGCCCGCACCGTGATTGAAAAGCTGGGAATTGCCGGTCTCATTGATGCGATCGCTGACGGCTATAGTGTTCAAAATCCCAAACCCGCTCCTGATTTGTTTCTGTTTGCCGCGCAAGAACTGGGACTGCAACCCAGGCAATGTGTGGTCTTTGAAGACGCAACCGCAGGAATTGAAGCCGCTCTGGCAGGAGGCATGTGGGCAGTGGGGTTGGGCCCTGTTGAACGAGTTGGCAGGGCCCACGTCATATTGCCCAGCCTGGCAGAAATCCACTGGACAGAGTTAAAGAACAGGTTGAAACTAGCAGCTACGGGAGTCTAGGAATGTAGAGCGTTTGAAGTTAACCCCCCGATTCGGACAGTAAATGAAAGAATTTAAGGAAGTTCTTCCTT
Organism: Leptolyngbyaceae cyanobacterium HOT.MB2.61; assembly: GCA_023511615.1. Lineage (GTDB taxonomy): Bacteria > Cyanobacteriota > Cyanobacteriia > Leptolyngbyales > Leptolyngbyaceae > Leptothermofonsia. The sequence continues at coordinate 20 of JAIMBL010000032.1, read as the reverse complement.
TGTACCACGATTTTCTTTTT
>JAIMBL010000317.1 GCA_023511615.1 Leptolyngbyaceae cyanobacterium HOT.MB2.61 | reverse complement strand
TGCACTTTAGCAGACTTGATCCCGCTTGAAAACTAGGCACAGTAAACCTTTGCTGCTTTTTTCAGCAAGCCCTAAGTCAGTAAAGTTGTTATGGCGATCCTGTTTGGATTATGAGGAGGCGTTCCTGCGGAACTCCTTCCCACAGAGCCTCTATATCTCACAACCGATTTAGGACTCTATAGTTGTTGGTTGGTATAGCCATAGTCAGTAGGCTCAGGACGGGGTGCAGGGGTGGAACCCCTGGCTGGGGGCGAAGCCGCCATCCCCCTTAAACCCAATGTCCTGGGCAAGCTGGCGACAGCTATAGTTCAGGGAGGAGTGAGGAGAGAGGGGTGAGGGAGTGGAAGGGTGAGGGGGTGAAGGTCAGGTGTCAACCCGCTATCAATATTTGTGTAATAAACCCCTGGAGTGAGGCGAGAGAGAGGCAATTCTAGGTAGGCTAGAGGACAACCCCTCACTACCAGACCCATGAACGCTGATGCTGCCCAATACTCGTTTGATAAACTCCATTACTTCTTTAGAAAAGCTGATTACGCTCGCTGGCATCGACAGGAAAGTAAACGCCATATTCTGCGATCGCAACTAGGATTTGGAGATATCACCCCCTCTCGCCCGAAAGCCTGCGTCGGTTGTGTTCATTATCATGGAGTTACCTACGGCTATAACCGAGAAACCAGAACCACCCTGATTTGTGGCTATCATCCCTACGGCTGGGAGAGCGAAGGCGACTGTCCTGACTGGCAGGATTAGTGTATCAGGCGACAGGTTTTAGATAGTCCTTTCACCCCTTCATTCCTCCACTCCCCCTGCTTTTCCCTTTCGCCTCCTGGTTTCTGGCTCCTGATTTTTCCCGAATACAGCCAACCCAATCTCTGGCACACTTCTGTCTTACCCAGAATCTGAAGGAAATGTAAGATTCTCAAGTCGTTAGGGTGAGATAGTAGTCATGATTGCTTTAACTCCTCTACTGGTATGCATTCTATTCCTGTTAGGGGCAAGTGAACTTGCGCTTGCCGTAAAGAAGGGAGTCCCAGGACGACGGGTTGGCGGAGGGACTCGCTATGAGCTACCGAAACAATCAGTCTTTACTTTGATTCAAGGGGGAAGGAGGGAGCAAAACCCAGGAACCAGGAGTCAAGAGCCGGGGGCTAGGGACTAGAGCTTGGAAGGGTAGCAAATAGAGATGCTAGTGGAATTTCGCATTCCGTGGATCTGAACAAGGCTTTAAATTAAAGAGGTAGTGATGGCTGCATCACAGGCATGCACAACTGGGTTTGCTCTAATTGCAGACGTAGTTATGCGGCTCATCCAACCTTGCATAAGTTTGAGTTGAATCTATGAAGTCTTACCTGGCTGCTGCTCTGCAAATGACGAGTCTGCCCGATCTGAAAAAGAACCTGCTGCAGGCAGAAGAATTGATTGATTTAGCGGTGCGACAGGGAGCAGAACTGGTTACGCTACCTGAAAATTTTTCATTTTTAGGGGAGGAGCGGGAAAAACTGGCTCAGGCGGAGGCGATCGCCCAGGCCAGTGAAAAGTTTCTGAAGACGATGGCGCAACGCTTTCAGGTCACGATTTTAGGTGGTGGTTTTCCGGTTCCCGTTGGCAACGGAAAAGTCTACAACACCGCTCTGCTGGTAGGCCCGAATGGAGAAGAACTCGCCCGTTACGAAAAAGTTCATCTGTTTGATGTCAACGTACCCGATGGCAACACTTACGAAGAGTCAAGTACGGTTCTGGCAGGTATGCGAATGCCACCTGTTCACCCCTCTAAAGAACTTGGGAATTTGGGGCTATCAGTTTGCTATGATGTGCGCTTCCCTGAACTCTACCGCCACCTGTCGCAGATGGGAGCCGAGGTTTTGTTTGTTCCAGCCGCTTTTACGGCCTACACTGGAAAAGACCACTGGCAGGTGCTTTTACAGGCCCGTGCCATTGAAAATACTTGCTATGTAGTTGCTCCTGCCCAGACGGGACGACACTACAACATGCGCCAGACCCACGGCCATGCCATGATTGTTGATCCCTGGGGGGTTGTGCTGGCGGATGCTGGAGATCAACCTGGAGCAGCGATCGCCGCCATTGAACCTTCCCGGCTGGAACAGGTTCGCCGACAAATGCCATGCCTTCAACACCGGGTTTTTGTTTGAAATCGCCCAACCGGATGTTTCCATCAAAGGGTAGGTTTTATCACATTGAACTTAATCTGCTGTAACAAACCCTGTAGAGTGGATTAGGATGTCAGTCGCACAATGGTGAGCCTCATGACCTGGGTTCTCTTCCCTACCCTACCCTTTCTCCATTCACTCAATCTCCCTGCCCCAATTCTGGCAACTGCTGAAGCTGAAAGTGGCCCGATGGTAGTAGCCGCTGTATTGCTCAGTTTGGTCGTTATCTATTTCGCCAGCAAACTTGGGGGAGAAATCTGCGCCCGCATTGACCTGCCGCCCGTTTTAGGGGAGTTAGTGGCTGGTGTGATTGTTGGTGTTTCTGCCCTGCACCTGCTGATTTTCCCAGAGGGGGGGGAGGATGGCAGCCATTCGATGATCATGGCGTTCTTGCAGACAACGGCCCACCTCAACCCGGAAGCAGTCCCGCACGTATTTCAATCCCAGGGCGAGGTACTCGCGGTGCTAGCTGAATTGGGCGTTGTCATCCTGCTGTTTGAGATTGGTCTGGAATCAGATTTGAAAGAACTCCTGCGGGTAGGGATGCAGGCAACCGTGGTTGCTGTGGTTGGGGTTGTAGCTCCGTTTGCCCTGGGGACGGCTGGGTTGATGTTGATTTTTGGGGTTCCGTCCATACCTGCTATTTTTGCTGGGGCGGCTTTGACCGCTACTAGTATCGGCATCACTGCCAAAGTCCTGGCAGAACTCCAGCGGCTTTCGTCGAGAGAAGGGCAGATCATCATTGGGGCAGCCGTCATGGATGATGTGTTAGGCATCATTGTTCTGGCGGTGGTTGCTAGCCTTGCCAGAGACGGAAAAGTCGAAGTCGGCAATGTGATTTACCTGATCATCAGTTCGGGTGCTTTTCTAATTGGCTCGATCTGGCTGGGAAGGCTGATTAGTCCTTTTCTGGTTGATTTGATCAACAACATGAAAACCCGTGGGCAATTGCTGTTATCCGCGTTGATTTTTGCCTTTATCCTCTCTTACATTGCAGCAGTGATCCAGCTAGAAGCGATTTTGGGAGCCTTTGCTGCGGGGTTGATTCTGGCAGAAACCGAGAAGCAACGGGAACTGGAGGAGCAGATTATTCCGATCGCCGACATGTTGATGCCCATCTTTTTTGTGGTGGTGGGGGCTCGCACAGACGTAGGAGTACTTAATCCCCTGGTGCCCGAAAACCGGGAAGGGTTGATTATGGCCTCCTTCTTGATCCTGGTTGCTATTTTTGGCAAGGTCGTCACTGGATTAAGTGTGTTTGGGCAACCGGGAATCAATCGTCTGGCGATCGGGGTCGGTATGATTCCACGGGGCGAGGTGGGGTTGGTGTTCGCTTCAGTCGGGTCTTCCAGTGGGGTCTTAGGCAAGTCGTTGGAAGCCGCCATCATTGTCATGGTGATCTTAACGACCTTTCTGTCTCCACCCCTGCTGCGGATAGTGTTTTCTAAGGAATCGGATAGTAGTGCAGAAGTTCCCGCTCTCGGTGATGGAAAGACGGAAGCGGTTAATCTGTCTCCAGACATGGTAGAGCTGGAACAGGTAGAGCCTGATCTGTACCAGCCCAAGCCCAAAAACGAAGCCAGCTAACGTTCCCTGCTCATCGGCTGGCGAAGGATAGCACCTGATCATGCTAAACGAAGAGACATGGCCGAAGGAATGGACATCGCACGGCCCTGATCACCTGGCAATCCGCTGCACTGCGGTGTTAGCTGGAGCACGCACTGATCGCCCCTCATCTCCCAACACCGACACCTCTCGGCGATCGCCCTCATCTCCCAGCACCGACACATCTGGGCGATCGCTCCCCGACACCTCTCGGAACCTTGAACTGCTGACCCAAATCTAGCACCACTTCACCTTCGCTGCTCACTCAGAAGCACCTGGGACTTTTCGCGATGACCGAGATCTCGAAGAACTGAACCTCTGCAATTGGGGGCGAATCACCTACCCACAGATAAGCTAACAGAACCCAAGCGCTCAGGGCTAACAGTGAAGTAGCGGCGGCTAATAACTTCTGCCACACTACCTTGATCTCTCGCTCCGTCCGCTCCAGCGCGTTGTGTACGCCCAGCATGGGCGTGATCTAATGGGGTGAAAGTCCCCTGTGGTGGAACCAACGTCAAATGAACCCAAAAGTTCCGAGTGACGATAACCACTAGCTTAAGGCAAGGTTGTTTCCGCGAGGGAGTGGCTGGAG
>JAIMBL010000316.1 GCA_023511615.1 Leptolyngbyaceae cyanobacterium HOT.MB2.61 | reverse complement strand
AAACAGAACTAGCATCAGTTTGTGTTACCCATCATGGGTTTCATGGAGAATGGAATTACACAATTTCGCCACAAAAGAAGTTGTAAAAGTTATTCCTTTACAGATCCTTAAGGGGTCAAACGGGTTACCTGCGGCCTCAACAGCCAGGGATGGGCAATGCCTGTCCCTGAATTTGCACTAGTACAGCAAAACGAAAGCTTCGTTGGAGGTGCAGGGGTTGAACCCCTGCCTGGGGGCTTCGCCCCAACCCCCCGTGTTGCAAAATTTAATGTTTACAACACTGGCAAATTGGTTTTTAGCTGACGTCCAGTAGCTCAACATCAAAAATCAGAGTAGAGTTAGGGGGGATGGGGCCAATCCCACGAGCACCGTATCCCAAATCGGGAGGGATGATGAGCTGCCGTCGTCCACCAACTTTCATCGTGCCAACACCCTCATCCCAGCCTTTGATTACCTGACCGACACCAATTTTGAATTGAAACGGCTGACCGCGATCGCGCGAGCTATCAAACTTCTTCCCGCTCTCCAAGGTGCCCGTGTAGTGGACTTCAACCATCTGCCCTGGTTGAGGAGAAGCCCCGGTTCCTTCTACTAAATCCACATACCTTAAACCCGAAGGGGTTGTAATCACAGGTTTGTCTCCCGCCTGGGCTTGAACCGGAGTAGTCGCCTCTGCAACAAGCGTTGGCGGAGTAGCTCTGGTTTCTGAACCATTTGCAATAGGTGCGATCGCTTGAGGCTCGGCTTTGGCTAGCTCGCCAGCGATGGCCTGCCCCCGATTCCCACCAATTTGAGAGACCACCAATAGCAGGAAGCAGACAACCATTACACCGAGGCTAATCAAAATTTCCTTCACAAAAACCCTCCATTTCCAATGGCAAAGGCAGTCAACCGGCAGTTTTTAAGACCAATTTAAATTGGAATTAGCGCCAGATAAAGGGACCGCAAGCGTACCTTCTGCCCCCATGCACTACTTTTGCTCTGTAAATTGTTGTAAATTGTCAAGTTGGTATGAGAAATTGTCCGTAACTGAACCAGTGTTATTGTACCGGAATTACTCGTGAGAGCGAGGAAACATTACGCAGTCTCGTGTAAACAGATGGATGGGGAATGGGGTGATAGAGTGAAGGTCAGTTGTTACGATGCACCAGGGAGAAAAACCTCCTCCCAGGGCAACAAAATTTCCTGAGAGTCCGTCTGTTACCCCGTCTACCCGGTTACTTGCACTGCGATGCGCCTGCTTACTGGCAAATTACTCGCCCATCGTTACCGAATCGTTCGCACTCTGGCAAAGGGTGGGTTCGGGCAAACTTATATTGCAGAAGATATCCAACGTCCAGGTAACCCTAAATGTCTCGTCAAGCAATTGCGAGCGGAGCGCAGCGATTCAGGTTCTCTGGGAGAGGTAAAACGGCTATTTCAAACGGAAGCCGAAGTGTTGGAAGCCCTGGGCAAGCATGATCAAATTCCCCAACTGCTGGCATTTTTTGATGAGAATCGGGAGTTCTTTCTGATCCAGGAACTGATCGAAGGGACTCCTTTATCGGCTGAACTGAAACTTCGAAAGCCCTGGCCTGAAGCCGAGATAGCCCGGTTGCTCTACGAGGTTTTGACGATTCTGGTATTTGTCCACGGCTATCGCGATCGCGGCCACGAAGGTATCATCCATCGCGACATTAAGCCTGATAACATTATTCGCCGTAGCCGCGATCGCAAACCTGTTCTGGTTGACTTTGGCTCAGTGAAACAAATCCGGGCGCCGTCGGCTCAAGAGCAAAGCGGCATGACGATCAACATTGGCACCCCTGGCTACATGCCCGCTGAACAGGCCAGGGGCTCTCCCCGCCTCAATAGTGATATTTATGCTTTAGGCATTATCGGCATCCAGGCATGTACGGGGCTGGTTCCCAGTCAGCTTGAGGAAGATCGGGAAACGGGGGAGTTGATCTGGCGATCGCAGGCGGCAATCAGTGATGAGCTGGCGGCGATTCTGACCCAGATGACCCGTTACTCCTTTAGAGACCGTTATCAATCGGCGCAGGAGGTAATCCGTGACCTTGAACCCCTGTTACAAAAATACGGAATTCCTGTTTTACCGATTGAGTACTTTCAAACTACAGCATCGGTTGTAGAGGAGCCCTCAGCCAGATCTGAAACCACTCAGGAAACCAACTCCCCTCCCCAACCGACCCTTGCCTCTCCAGCCCCCCGCGCCATTACCGCCAAACCGATTACGGCTCAATTGGAACAACGGGAGGAGAGCCAGCTAACTTTGATCGCTCCCCTCATGCCGGGGCGATCGCCACCTTCAGTTCTATCAGAACCTTCTCCTTCTCCTTTGAGAAGACGAGTTTGGTGGGGAGGGGCGATCGGAGTGGTTGTACTGCTCACCGCGTTGACAGTTTCGGCTCTGCAACGCCAAGCTTCTCCTCCCACTCCCAGCCCGGCCCCACTCAGCCAGGATCAGGAAATTTTTAATCAGGCCATCCAGATGGCTAGAAAAGGTGGCACCAATCTGGAAACGGCCATTCAAGCAGTTCGTGCCATTCCCTCCGATTCTCCCCTCTACAGCCAGGCGCAGAAGCAGATTTTTGACTGGCAAGCCATTGTATTAGAGAAATTTTTACAGTCCGAGGTACCCAAGCAATCCCAGGAACTGGCGGATGTCATTGCCACCATTAAGCCTAAAATTCAGAAAATCGATGCCCAGCAAATTCTGATCAGCTATGACGGTTCAAGCAGCGCCAGGCTAGTGAGCGAAGAAGGGCTGAGAATATTGACAGCGGCAATGATGCAGCGATTGAGAGGCAATCAAAACGAAAAAATTCTTCCCAAATACAAAAACTTTCAGCGACTGATCGTGTTCCCTCAAACTGGAAAGCAACAGGCGATTTTGTCTGCCAGTGATTGGGACAGTTTTGTCAGCAGTGGAGGGAAAGAAAGGTTTCAAATTTATCAGAAAGTCCAAATCAAAAATCGGTAATTCAAGTGCCGTCAGGGGGTTAGAAATAACAGGAACACTCCGGCACCGCCAACGTCCAGAAACCTGGTTTTGGCTTTCAAGGAATTTGCCCTATCTTCTCTATGAACTATGGCTGGCACCCCTAAAAAAGATGGTCGAATTTTCATCCATCGCCTGCTGGCTTGTTTAACCAGTACAGGCCTGATTCTGGTTCAAGCTCTGCCGCTCGCTGCATCTAGCATTGATCAGGATGCAGCCAGCTTAATTAAGAAAGAGCCGCTAACCGAACCAGCATCTCCGCCTCCACCTCAGCAGCAAGACCCCCTGCCTCCGCCCCCACCAGTCTCAGGAACCAGTGATGGGGGTGCCATTCCTGCATCCACTCAGCCGTCCACCCCATTAGCTCCTACTACTCCAGTGGAAGCAGGTGGTAGTACCAGTTCATCCCAGCCACCGTCTTCGGCTTCGGCATCGTCCCCTGTATCCAGGAAAGCGACGGCCAAACGTCTCAATTTTGTCGATGTGGAGTTTGGGGTTCTGGCAAAGGGGGACCCGGTTGCGAGCGATCGCTACTATCACACCTATTACTTTGAGGGCAAAAAAGACCAACCCATTGCCATTCGGCTGGTAGGCAGCCGAGATCCCCGCCTTAACCTCAACCCTGTTCTATTTCTTTATGGACCCAACGGACAGGAACCGATCGCCCGTCGATTTGGCGGAGAAAACACTGAAAAGAGTGCTTTCCTCCAAATTCGCCTGCCTGAAAATGGCACCTATTCCATCGTGGTAACCAGTCGAGAACCCCGCAAGGAAGGACGCTACAGCCTGGCTCTGCGGGATGACCGGATTTCCTATCTCTTGGACAAAACTAGCGACCTGACGGATGAAAGTCCCAAGCTAAAGCAGGATGGCAGTTCCTTTCAGTCCTACGAATTTCAGGGCAAGCGGGGACAGTATGTAAACATCCGGGCGGATAGTCTGCGGGCTGAATTCTCACCTTCGATCTATCTGCTCAACTCGAAGCGGGAAATCATTGCAACCAGCAGCGACAGGAATTACGTTTACTCGGCCTTGATTGAACGAACTCAATTACCAGAGGATGACACTTACTACATTGTGGTCAATTCGATGAATCCCACTGGAAGAGGACGATTTCGGGTGAGCGTGTATTGAACTGAGGGGTAGATCCGGTAGCCAGCGACAGGATGAAAATGGGAAGCTTTTATCGGTTTTCGACCAAGTGACCCATTTCCTCTGGAGGTGTAATCGTGGAACGTCCAATTTTGGGTGGACTGGCTTGGTTGCTTGCAGGAGGAGCCAGTGCAATTCCACAGCAATGGCCGGTTGATTTACGCCAAGCTCTAGTAGTACTCTGCCAAATTGAATTTGACGGTTAGCGAATACCCAGGAAGTTGATGGGGGTTAAATTTTGAGGGTCTGCGACCCGTCA
>JAIMBL010000315.1 GCA_023511615.1 Leptolyngbyaceae cyanobacterium HOT.MB2.61 | reverse complement strand
AGTTCCAGCGAGTTTCAAGATGTAACCATCAACCTTCTCAAAGCTCGTGAAATACTTTTTCAGCAAGCCCTAGATAAAGTTGACCGGATTGTTGATTTCGTGGGCAACTCCGGCAACTAATTGTCCCAGACTAGACATTTTCTCGTTTTGCACCAGCTTTGATTGAGTCTTTTTGATGTATTGCAGAGCGGCTTCCAGATCTTCTGCCTGTTGTCGTAACCTGGCCTCCGATCGCCGCAGCGCCTCTTCAGCCTGCTTCCGCTCGGTAACATCCCGTAGAATAATAACGTACTCTGCCACCAGATCGGGCCGATTCGCCTTAGAGACAGCAATTTCAACGATTCGTTGTTCTCCACTGGGAAAGTTCAGGGTTTGTTCGCTTTGGGGTAGCCAGGTCTCCGGACTACCGCTCAGTTCCAGGAAAAATTCATGCAGCGATCGCCCCCGTAATCCCGAACCTTCAATAGCAAACAGGGCCTTCGCTGCCGGGTTGACCTGATGAATTTTTCCCTGCTCATCCAGCACAAGAATGGCATCACGGGCAATGAGAAACAGTTGTTCTGCCTGCTCCCTCGCTTCCATCACTGACGCAACCTGGGGTAGAGTCGTCCAACAGGCGATCGCCACTCCGACAAATGCTATCCCCAGTAGCAACACCACAAACAGGTTGGCGTTATTATCCAGTGCCACTCCATCCAACCGGGCACGCCCAAACCAACCTACCCCAGTCGTACTGCAAACCAGGACAATCAACACGCAAACCTGGCGCAGCATCAGATCTGAGAACTGATGAAGAGTCGGTTGTTGGTAGCGCTGAATCCACCAGGATGCCCGCAATAGAGGAAACGTTGATCGGCGCACCGCTGCATCGATGCCAAGAACGGCGATTGGCAACAGCAGCCCAATCAGCAAATCCTGCCAGCCCCAGGCTAAACCTCCCACAACCAGCACCCCAACTTCCATCAGGCAGAAGCCTAGCGACCATCCCGCCCAACGGCTTTCTGGATACTTTCGACGCAGCCACATTCCCAGGTGAATTCCAATCATCGACATCAGGTAGCTTGTTCCTGTCACCATCACCACACGGGCAACATCTCCCCACAGCAGGCAAGCCAGACTCAGCAACCCTGTAAATGCCAGACTCGGTCCCAATACTCCACGTCGGGAAACAACCCCAAACAGGGGAGACAGGTAGCCATCCAGGGATAGCTGGTAAAGGATACGGGGAGCGTTAGAAACGGCAGTGGCGGAACTCAGCAAGCAACCAGAAGCGATCAAGAAGGTTACCAAAATAGAAGCTGCATTCCCCCAAAAAGGCCGGGCAGCCGCCTCCAGTTCTAAAAATGCGTTGTCTTCCAGTTCAGGGGCTGTTGCCAGGCGCATAAGCAGCCAGGAACCTCCCAGGTAAACAACTGGGAGAAGCAGGGCCGCGAATGAAAGGCTCTGCAGGGTGGCGGCAGGGCGGCGGCTGTCGGCAACGAACGAGGATGCTGTTTCGCAGCCATAGACTGCGTACACCGCTACAAAAAACCACTTCGCCCAATCCTGAAGCTGAAATCTTGACCAGTCAGTAGGCAATAGACCGGGACTTTCCGGGGAAATGGCTAGCCAGCCCAACCCCTGAGTGCAGAAGATGAATAAAAAGCCGATCGCAGGCAGCACAAAAAACAGATGCAAAATGCTTAAAGCACGGGTACCGCTAAACGCAACGATGAAAGGCAATGCCGTAAACCCGACCTTCAATAGCACTTCAGGACAGGCAATTCCCATAGGTTCAACATTCGCCTGAATCAAATTGGTCAGGATAATCGCATTCATGGATGGCACCGACACCCAACCAAGCCAGTAGCCAATTGCCACGTAGCGAGCTAATCCCGGATGGTTTTTCAATAATCGAGTGGTGTAGTTGGGAGTACCACCGGAAACATCGGGCCACTGAGTCCCTAGATGTTTGACCTGCAAATTCAGCATGACACCAATAATGACACCGGGAAGCCAGACCCAAATCGCCTGAGGACCGAGTTCAACGTGCATTCCGGGTTCAGTACCCAACCACAGCAGCAGGCCACTCAATCCAAATCCCCAGGTTTCAAGGGCACTGAGGCTTCGAGTTAAACGCAGGGATGAAACTCCATTGGGCGTTGCAGGGGAACTGTTAGGCATGGGGAACGGGTTGAAATTTTTGTTAAGAAAACTGTCCTCAGTGTTCCCTGAGACATCGGTAGTCTCACATGTCAGCGTTTGTAGACAATGAATCCCGCGATCGCATCCAACAGGGCCTGTGGCTCATCTGCTCGCACGGCATGGCCACTATTTTCAAAGATGCGCAGGTCAGAATTTGGAATTAGACTGGCGATTTCTTCAGAAAATTCTGGTGGGCAGATCCAGTCATGGCGTGCTCCAATAACCAGCGTTGGAGCTGTAATCTTGTGCAACTGATCACGAATGTCGTAGGTTCGCAGAAAATCCTGAAAGGCGATATTAATTGCATCCGGTGAAACGATCGCCCGTTCCCAGGATTTAGGTGGTGGAGAATTGGGGTCAGCCGTAATAGAGTAGAGCGTGCGAGTCACCCGAAAGTATTCTTTTAGCTGGTCTTCGCTTTCAAAGGTGCCATTCCAGAGGTGCTGGGCGATCGCCTTTTGTTCCTCTGTGCCACGTTCTGCCAAAATCTCCTTAGCCCGCTTCAGAAAACGAGAGTCGGGCGCAGTCACCACTGCAATCAGATGAGACACCTTCTCTGGGTAACGACTGGCATAGGTCAGCCCAACCATGCCGCCATAGGACACCCCAATCACAACAATCCTGTCCAACCCCAGATAATGGCGCAGGGCTTCCATGTCCTCAACGTTGTTGTCCAGGGTATAGGTTTCTTTCGCCCCCCGCGCTGACCGGCCCTGCCCTCGATGGTCGAAGTAGACCAGTTGCATCTTCTGGCTCAATGGGGAAAATGTGGGCTTAAAGCTGCTATGGTCTGCTCCCGGCCCACCATGAATCAGAAACGCAGTAGGTTTCTCTCGCATCCGTTTACCATCAGGTACGAGTCCGGAGCCCTCAACATCAAAGTAAATTTCCGTATCTCGTATTTTTGCTCGCATCCTAACCCCCTGGCCCCCAGCCTCTGGCCTCCAATCCCTAGCCTCTACTGGCTCCTGGCTTCTGGCTTGGAATTTGTATCCATTAGCGATTTGCGATCGCCTTCTGATAGGCGGGGCGTTCAGAAATGCGCTGAATATAATTCACCACAGCAGGATAGGCACTCAAGTCCAGTTTCAGCATCAGCGGAATATACCCCAGCATGGAACCCACTGCCACATCGGCCACACTAAACTCCTCACCCAGAACGTAGATCTGGCGTTGAAACAATTGATTCAGCATCGCCATATGACGGGGGGTTTCACTTTCCCGAGTGGCTTCTACAAACACACCCGGTCCCAGGGTAGCGTTGGTATAAAGAATCCACTGATTGATGATTGATCGCTGCTCCAGTGAGAGAGGTTCTGGCCCGTATTTCTCTGCCAGGTAAAGAAGGATAGCCCCCGTTTCCCAGAGCTTAAAGTCACCATCGACGATCGCAGGCACCTTGCCAATCGGATTAATGTCCGTATAGGGAGGCCGCCGATGCTCGCCAGCCGCCATATCCAGCATGACAAACTCATAGGGAAGGCCCAGTTCTTCCAGATACCAGCGAACAATGGAAGCCCGACTGCGGGCACCGCCATAGAGTTTCAGCATTGTTTCTTTAACAAAGACCGCCTAAGTGATTAACAGAAACCGCCCAAGTGACTTTACAATACCTTGTGCGTGTACTCGTGTTGCTTTACATTGTCTTCCGTTCGGACAATGCGCTGAGAATTAAGTACACGTTTACGCTCAGTGGAATAGTTGAAATCGGTTCTGGTTGTACCCGCCGGAATGAGAGACTGGGCAACTGGGCGAGCTTTGTAGGTGCGGGCTGCCGCCACTGCCCGATAGACAAATTCATCACAGAACTGGGCATGGGCAGGAAACTCCGGGGGCATTTGAGGGGTGTCACCTGACAGAACGGCTCCAACCGTAGTTGCGATCGCCAGACTATAGGACGTTGGAATTCCTTTCACAATGGCTTCGAGGGCTGCCGAAGGAATAGGTTCTGCAACCTTCACTTCATGAATCTCACCCTCTTCCTTAATAAAGCAGGTCGCCAGACCCAGAACTAAATAATCCTCAGCCGACAGGTCAGATGCTTCAGACATTAGGGTTGCAGTGGTCATAGGAAGTTTTATTAAATCACTCAACGCTGGCTAATCAGTTATCAAGTTGCATTCTAGCAGCATCTCAAAACCCATTAAATCCAGTTGAACAACCGAATACATTCCCAAAACAGATGAAATCTATCGAATGTCTGTAAGTAGCTGGGTGCAATTAAATTAAAGATGGTTTTGGGGGTGGAGGGGGTGAAACCCCCTGCCTGGGG
>JAIMBL010000314.1 GCA_023511615.1 Leptolyngbyaceae cyanobacterium HOT.MB2.61 | reverse complement strand
CTGTAAAGGTGACCATCAGGAATGGACGATGCTCTCTGGAATCACAATCAGGGTGGTACCTTTTCGCCCAACCACGTAGACTTTTTGATGGGGAGCGATCGCCCGCCGCTCATCTTCACACCTGGCAGCCCAGGAATTGCCTTCATAGAGTACGCGCCCAGTTTTGCCAGCGGGAATTTCTGTCAGGGTTTCAGCTTCCGTGGCATCTAGCTTTTTTGCTGCTTTTTGATGGACAAAGCGGCGTGAGACAAGCACTAGTGCCAGGGACAGTGCCATCCAGAGCATTACTTGCAGGTTAAAGGGAATGAGATGGGCGATCGCGGCTACCACCAGTGCACTGACCCCCATTACGCAGGCCACAAAGGCAGTGGGCAAAACTACCTCTGCCAGGCACAGCACAGTACCAATCACCAGCCATAGCATGGTGGGATTTAGGGACATATCAACCGCTCCACAGGTTCATTGATTCGGAAGAGATTCATCACCTAATATTGAATCCAGTTTGTTCAGGCTGGGTTTCGGATGGGTGACCTGCAATCCTGAAAATCGCTCGCCTCCACCCATTCTTCACCGCCTGAGAAGAAAAGAAGTAAGGGCAATTTTTACAATTGCCCTATTGTTAGCATTCCTCAAAAATCGTAAGAATTTACGCTACAGATGCATGAGCCAACCCAAACCCCAGATTTGTTGCCCTAACTCCAACTGTCCCGCTCCTCTGAATGCCCTGGGTACTTCAACCTGTGAAGCATGCGGTACTCCACTGATTTACCGCTACTTATGGGCCGTGGGTAAGACTGCGGAAAAGATTCCTGCCAGTAGTCAGGTTGGTGGGCGGTACTATGCTACAGCGCGGCGCATCTGGCTGGATACCCAACCTAGTCTGCCACCGGATGTACCAACCGACTGGTCAGATGCGGTTACTCCCTATTTATCTCTCTATCCTTACCAGTTGCATGTTCCAGCGGTTTATGGCTTCTGCATCCCGGAGGGAAAGGCCACAGCGGAAGAAATTTTTTTGCTAGAAAACGTGCCATTGGATGAGGCAGGTCTGCTGTATCCGGCGATCGCCGAAGCCTGGCCCAAAGCGACAGCGGTGCGGCAAGTCTACTGGCTATGGCAGATGTTTGAGTTATGGCAACCGCTCTCAGAGTTGGGAGTAGCTGCCAGCCTGCTGTCGGCTGATAACATTCGTGTTCAAGATTGGCGGGTGCGACTGTGCCAGCTTTACCAGGATACGGAAGTACTGGCTACTTCCACTGTCGCAGAACCAGCGCTGAACCTGGCAGACTTATCAAACCTCTGGTTGAGTTGGATAGATGGGGTAAAGCCAGAAGTGGCGGAGCCTTTGCGGAACATCTGCCGTCAGATGCAGGCCGGGGAAGATTGGGAGGCGATCGCAACCCAGCTCAACCAGCTATTGCTAGAACAGGCCTCCCACCTGCCACTCCACCTCAAAGCTGCGGGGGGAACGGATACTGGACCGGAGAAAAGCCACAACGAAGATGCCTGCTATCCCATCACACTCAACCAGCCAGTTCCCACCGATGGGTTAATGCCCCAGGTAGCGATCGTCTGTGACGGCATCGGCGGCCACGAAGGAGGAGAAGTCGCCAGCCAGTTAGCGGTACAGTCCCTTAAGCTCCAGGTACAGGCCCTGCTGACCGAAATTGCTGGAGCCGAGGAACCTGCGACTCCTGACACAATCATGCAACAGTTGGAAGCCGCTGTGCGAGTGGTCAATAACCTGATTGCCAGTCAAAACGATTCCCAGGGTAGAGAAGACCGCCGCCGAATGGGAACAACCCTGGTGATGGCGGTTCAGGTACCCCAGCGGGTGAAAACGGCCAGTGGGATAATCAATCAAAATGGGCATGAACTCTACCTGGTACATGTCGGAGACAGCCGCGCCTACTGGCTCTCGCAGCGGCACTGCCATCTGCTGACAGTGGACGACAACGTGACCACACGGGAGGTACGCATGGGGCGAGCCCTGCACCGGGAAGCAATTCATCGCCCCGATGCGGGAGCCCTGATTCAGGCATTGGGTACGCGAGACGCGGATTTTCTTCAACCCACCATCCAGCGCTTCATCCTGGAGGAAAACGGCTTGCTGCTGCTCTGCTCCGATGGCGTCAGCGACAACGGGTTGATTGAGCGGACCTGGGCTGAGCCAGCCAGAGCCGTCCTCACTGGCGGAATGTCGCTGGATTTAGCTGTTAGAACCTGGTTAGACCTGGCGAATCAACAAAACGGTTATGACAACGTCACGATCGCCCTGCTGCATTGCCACGTCACTTCCCCCGTACCCGACCTCCTCCTACCCAAAATGTCTGGAGGTCGGAGTTGGGGCTCCACGCCCATTGATCCCAGAGTCCAGACAACAGCAGAAACTGAAACCGAGTCGCCTGCCCCATCCCCAACCCCTGCGACTTCCAGAAGCATCCAGAGAAAAGGGACTCTCATTCTGGGTGCCATCCTGATCTTGTTATTGGGAGGAGGGATTGGAATGATTGCCTGGTCGCGTCTGAACCCCAATGGATTTCAGCAGTTTCGCGAGCGGATCGTTCCGTTCAAAACCTTTGAAAACCTGGGGTTGTGAATGTAGGGGACAGTCTTATGTCAAGATAGAAAATTGTCAAGAAAATAGTTGAATTTCCAGTGGTAGCGGGGAGATGGCTGTTATTCAGGAAGCGCACGTTATGCAAGTTGGTGAAACCTTTCCAGTAGGAAGTCGTGTTCGGGTGGCGCAATCGGTAATCGTTTACCACCATCCCGAACACCGCAATCAACCCTTTGATATGAAGGGACAGGAAGGAGAGGTGATTGAAATTGTGAGGGAGTGGCAGGGAAAACCCATCAGCGCCAACCTGCCTTACTTAGTCAAGTTTGGAAATAAGTTCAGAGCCCACTTCCAAGCAAGTGAACTGGAGCTGGTATCGTCACCTTAACGCCATCCCCGGTAAAACCATCCCAAAATGTTGATGTCTCGCTGCATTTTCTGTAGTTCTTGTTGATGTTTTTCTGCCATCGCTCGATACCACTGGCAATAGTTCTCCATCGCCTCACGATACTTGACCTCCCAGTAAAAGTCGTGAGTGATTTCATAAACAATGAATGCTTCAGGTATGGGCTGAGGGGCAGGGATAATATGCTGATCGTCAAGCATAAGGCCACCGCTTAGATTGCCGACATCTCATCTTCACCGGGATAGGGAGTCAAAATCTCAACTCCATCCTCAGTAACAGCAAGGGTATGTTCACACTGGGCAGAGAGTTTGCGGTCTTTAGTTACTGCGGTCCATTTGTCGTCCAGGATTTCGACCTCACAGGTGCCTTCGTTGATCATGGGTTCGATGGTGAAGACCATGCCAGGACGGAGTCGTTTGCCTTTGCCGCGATCGCCGTAATGGGGAATTTGAGGAGCGGTGTGAAACACCCGACCAATTCCATGCCCAACAAAATCCCGCACTACCGAGAACCCCTGAGACTCGGCATACTCCTGAATTGCAGCACCGATGTCACCAATTTTAGCCCCTGGTTTGATCGCCGCAATTCCCCGTCGCCGACACTCTTCTGTGACTTTGACCAGTTTCCGGGCAAGGGGTGAAGGCTCTCCGACAAAGAAGGTTTTTGACGTGTCTCCGTGATAGCCATCCACAATCAGCGTCACATCAATATTGATGATGTCGCCATCTTTCAGAATTTGTCTGGCGCTGGGGATGCCGTGGCAAACAACTTCGTTCACACTGGTGCAGATAGACTTGGGATAGCCTTTGTAATCCAGAGGAGCACTTCTGGCACCGTGGGCACGAGTCCAGCGTTCTGCCTCATCGTTCAATTCCAGGGTACTAACGCCCGGCTTGACCAGATGGGAGAGGTGATACAAAAGCTCAGCGGCCAGATGCCCGGCCCGGCGCATCTTTTCGATTTCCCGTTTTGAAAGCAGGGTAATGACTTCGGTTTCCATAGGTTTCTATCATAGTGCCTCTAACCACTGCCTGGAAGCCTTTGGAGAAGACAGACGCACAATTTTAAGGTGGGCATATTCTGGCTGTTGAAATAGCACAGGGTATTCCTGGCGGCGTTTCCAGTAGGTGCGCAGCACCCAGAAAATCATCGAGTCCCGACCGAAAGCAATTGACCAGCTTTCGCGGTTGCTATTCCACAACTCCTGCTGGCTCATAGCCCGCCATAGCGTCCGTCGTACAACCTGGCTGAAGACAACTGGGAAGGAATAATCTACCCAGACCAGAGTATCTGCCTGTCTCCAGACAAGGTCTCGAACCTGGCTATAGTTGCCATCGACGACCCAGCGATCGCAACTCACTGCTTCTTGCACCCTTGCTCGAAAAACAGCAGGAGCGGCCTCGGTCCAATTCGGTTCCCAATGAAGGGCATCTAAGGACTTGTAAGAAAATAACTTTTACATCTTCCATGTAAAATGGATCTACTATTGATTCATGATAGATGACAA